>JAEDDI010000003.1 GCA_016293805.1 Bacillota bacterium
TAGCGCAGCAATTGAATTATATTCTTTGCAGCATTAACTTCCAATTGCTGGCAGCCTCCTCTGCAGGAGCTTGACGCGGCAGTTCTCCGAGAGTTTATTGACCGCATCGAAGTGTCCCACGCAGACAAGAAATCCAAGACAAGGGAGATCACTATAGTCTATAACTTCATCGGTGCATTTGATTTCACACGGGCTATCGAAGAAGCCCACAATACAACTCAAAAACAGCAAAAGACGGCATAGCCGTCAAGCTAAACCGTCTTTTGCTTCAATGTTTTCTTAAGTCACCGCCCCATTGCTCAGGGATTTTAATATCTATTTACGAACTGCTATTGTAATCAGAATTGATATCAGAAGCAGGAACGGATAAAACAGATACGGTATGATTGAAATACTTGAAATACCCGCTATGCCTGCAGCTATGAGAAGCTGTGCACCGTAAGGGATGATTCCCTGCCATATACATGAGAATATGTCCAGAAGCGATGCCGATTCCACCGGACTGATATCGTATTCATCGCTTATATCCTTTGCAATAGGTCCTGCCATTACAATTGCTACAGTGTTGTTTGCTGTTGCAATATCCATAAGCGAAGCGAGGATTCCGATACCGAGCTTGCCGCCTTTCCTGCCCCTGAACGTTTTCTTGATGGTCTGAAGAATCCATTCAAAACCGCCGTACTCCTTCATGAGTGCGCCCATTGAAGCAACGAGGATAGTGACAACCATGGTTTCAAACATTCCGGATACGCCTCCGCCCATTGAGCTGAACAGTGTATCAGGTGAAAGCGATCCTGTTATAAAGCCGACAATCGCAAACAGGATTGTTCCGCAGCCAAGCACGATGAATACATTGATGCCTATGATTGCAGCTATGAGAACGATAAAGTACGGGATAGCCTGGAGAGTATTGTAATCAAGGTGCTCGATTGCAGCAGAATCACCTCTCAGACATATGATGATCAGGATTACAAGAGTCACAACTGCAGGAGGAAGCGCAATCCAGAAGTTCTTTCTGAATTTATCCTTCATCTGGCAGCCCTGTGTCTTTGTTGCGGCTATTGTTGTGTCTGATATGAACGAAAGGTTGTCTCCGAACATTGAGCCTCCGACAACAGATGCAACACACATGGCAAGATTAAGGTCTGCAGCAGCAGCGACATTAACGGCAATTGGTGTGAGCACTGTAATAGTTCCGCATGATGTTCCCATTGACATTGAAATCAGGCATGCAATGATGAAAAGTCCCGGTATTGCAAAGCCTGAAGGCAGTACATTTATCAGAAGGTTTGCTGTGCTCACCGCACCGCCTGCCTCCTGTGCAAGTCCGCTGAATGCACCCGCCATAAGGAAGATAAACAGCATTGTTGTTATGTTGTCATCTCCAATGCCCTGTGCGCAAATGTGAATCTTTTCATCGAATGAGATCTTTCGGTTCTGAAGAAACGCAACGGTAAGAGATATCATGAAAGCAACGACAACGCTCATGATGTAGAATCCCATTCCGCCTTCAACAGGACTGATGTACTCGTAGTAGATGCCGCTTCCCAGATATACTATCAGAAAGACAAGTATTGGAAGCAGAGCAGATAGCCTTGGTTCTTTTCTTTCCATTTTTCTTTTTCTCCTTGATGATATATAGTAATAGAAAAAAGGACCGCTCATGGACGGTCCGACTGATGGTGGAGAATAGGAGGCTCGAACTCCTGACCCCCTGCGTGCAAGGCAGGTGCTCTCCCAACTGAGCTAATTCCCCACGACACATTCATTATACCATCACTGCGTTCAAATGCAAGATAATTTTTATTGTGTGAAAATCTTGTGAAGATTAAGACAAAACCGGACTTTGTTCATATAATTGTGATAGAATACACAGACTGTTGAAATTTACTAATATTTAATATGAGGAGAACAAGAAGCTATGAAAAAATTATTAGCTGTATTGGCAGGAATTACAGTTCTTGCAGGAACTGTATTGACAGGATGCGGCAGCAGCGATCAGTATAACTATGACCTGAGTGAATATGTGAAGGTTGGAGAATACAAGGGACTTACATATGACAAGCCTGAAGAGATTTCAGTTTCTCAGGATGAGATAGATGATGCAATCAAGGAAGACCTTGAAGGGGCCAAGTATCTTAAGGATGTGGAAGACGGAAAGGTTCATGACGGAGATACAACAAATATCGACTATGTAGGAACAATAGACGGCGAGGAATTCGAAGGCGGAACAGCACAGCAGCAGACTCTTGTAATCGGGTCCGGTTCATTTATAGACGGATTTGAAGACGGTCTTATCGGCAGCAGCGTGGGTGACACTGTAACTCTTGATCTCACTTTTCCTGAAGATTATGAAAACAACAAGGAAGTTGCGGGAAAGGATGTTCAGTTCAAGGTTACAATCAATGCATCCCAGGAATATGTTACTCCGACAGAGTCTTATTATGTAAAAAACAATACAGAGTACGAATCGGTGTCTGACTATGAGGATTCTGTAGAGAAGGAGCTCTACGATGCTGCTGAAGAGGAACAGAAGCAGGCTATAAGAGATTCGCTCTGGGATCAGATAGAACAATCATCAGAGGTAATCAAGTATCCTGAAAAGGAAATGAACGAATACAAGGAAAAGACAAGAAAGTCGATCCAGGATTATGCAGAGGAAAACGATGTGGAATATGCTGACCTTCTTGACCAGTATTACGGCATGACAGAGGAGGAGTTTGAAGAGGAACTCACAAATGCCGCTCAGACAAACTGCAAGGCTGAAATGATTGTATACTATATCGCATCACAGGAAGGCTTTGAGATTACAGATGAGGAGTATGAGTCATTTGTTGAGGGACAGCTTTCATCCATGGGATATACAGCAGACGAGTTCAAGGAGTATACAGGTTCATCCTATGTTGACTACGTGGGAGGAGAAAACTACATCAGATATTACATGCTTTATACCAAAGTGATGGATATGGTGGTTGAGAATGCTGTAGAGAAATAGAACGGATTGTTTGAAGGGATGTGTTTTCGGATGCATCCCTTTTGTGTATACACATTAAAATTCAAATATGTAAATTATGGTATTGCAACTAAAAATGTAATGTGATATATTAGTATGCGTAGTTTAATTAATAAACTTATGATTCTCTGGAGAGACCTCTACGGAGGCGCCGAAGGTTTAAGCCTGGAAGAGTAAGCAACTTTCAGGTGATATCTCAGGCTCAAGGACAGAGCATAAGATAAAGCTTATGCATATCTCTTCAGAAAGTCGACTTGATCGGCTTTTTTTATTGCTTTAATTACTAATTAGAAGAGAGGTAAAAATCAAATGACGTTTATGGAAATTCTTACAAAACTGGATGATCTTGCATGGGGAATACCTATGCTTATCCTTATCATGGGCGGAGGTCTTCTTCTCACAGTAAGGCTTGGTGGCCTGCAGTTTCGGAAACTGGGGCTGGCACTGAGGTATATGTGGAAGAATGAAGAAGACGGTCACGGCGAGGTGTCAAGTTTCGCTGCTCTTTGTACAGCATTATCCGCTACCGTAGGTACAGGAAACATCGTAGGTGTTGCAACGGCCATTGCTGTAGGCGGTCCGGGAGCTCTTTTCTGGATGCTGGTTGCCGCATGTGTCGGAATGGCAACAAAATATGCGGAAGGTCTTCTTGCTATTAAATACAGAGAAATTGATGATGACGGTCATGCTCTTGGCGGTCCGTTCTACTACATCGAAAGAGGTATGGGCAGAAACTGGAAATGGCTTGGCAAGCTGTTCGCGTTCTTCGGCATTTTTGTAGGACTTCTGGGTATAGGAACAATTACTCAGGTTAACGGTATTGCTACAGCTATCGAAAATGTTACGGATCCGGGCAAGAATCACATAGCATTCTCAATCGGCGAGAACGCTTACACATGGACAACAGTTATTGTTGCAGTGGCAGTTGCTGTTCTTGTTGCACTTGTAATTATAGGCGGAATCAGGAGAATATCAAGAGTTGCGGAAATTATCGTTCCTTTCATGATTGTTGTTTATGTTGTTGTTACACTTGCAATTCTTATCTTTAATATTACAGCTATTCCTGGAGCAATCGTAGATGTTATACGCAGTGCGTTCGGACTTGATGCTGCGGCAGGAGGTATGTTGGGTGCAATGCTTGTTGCAATGCAGAAGGGTGTTGCAAGAGGCGTGTTCTCAAACGAGGCAGGACTTGGTTCGGCTCCTATCGCTGCAGCTGCTGCACAGACAAAGGAATGCGTAAGACAGGGGCTTGTTACAATGACAGGAACATTTATCGACACAATTATCGTATGTATGATGACAGGACTGTCAATTCTTGTTACAAAGTCAAACCTTGTTGAAGGTCTGGAAGGTGCAGCCGTTACTGCCAATGCATTCAGCAAGGGACTTCCTTGGCCTGAAACTATAGGCGCAGTAGTGCTTGCAATCTGCCTTGCATTTTTCGCATTCACTACAATTCTGGGATGGGATTACTATTCTGAGAGATGCCTTGAGTATTTTATAGGCGGAAGAAAACAGGGCGTGCTTTCGGCATACAGATGGCTTTATATAATCGCAGTTCTTATCGGTCCGTTCCTTACAGTATCTGCAGTATGGACAATTGCAGACATCTTCAACGGATTCATGGCAGTTCCAAACCTTATAGCGCTTATCGCATTAAGCGGTGTTGTGGCTCATGAGACAAAGGACTATTTCAAAAGGATGAGCGAAGGCAGAATTGAATAGCAGCATAGATTGAAAGGGCGCCCAAAGCGCCCTTTTGTTAACGTATTTTTCTTGCTTCGAGGTAGTATCTCTTTTCTTTTGAAAGACCCATTGAGAATGTCTTTCTTGGAAGCGAACCTCCTGATATAACACCTCTGAACAGCTGGCTTTTCTCCATTTTAGGAAGGAGGAATCCGATGCTGTTTTCTTTTTTTGCCAGTCTCATAACTTCGTGATCGTCATGGATATAATCTATCTTTCCCTTGTGGTTGAGAAGGTATTTGTCCAGCCATTTCTCAAGTATTGCCACAGGAAGTTCTCCTTTTTCCCTGTCGAGAAAGTACACAGTGTGTCTGTCTCCTGCATACACATCTATTGGAAATCCGCTGCTTTCATCATCAGTGCATATTTTCTTCTTCATCTCGCTTAGAAGATGTTCAACATCTGTATTGAGTACGACTCTGTGAATCGCCTCGAAAACCTGTGAATCATCGTGGATATTCTCCAGTTCCACTAGTGCGTGCCTTGCCGGATGGGTTTCCAGGTCTGTTCCTGGGTTTTCGGCTTTCATCTTCTCGTAGCATGCCTTTGCAGTTGCAAGGGAATGATTTCCGTCTCCAACTGCCAGAATCACAGGAGGTTTGTCAAGGTCGGCATATTTCAGCGGCGCTTCTTTTACGTATTCGTCAAATCTTCTGTTGAAATCCTCAAGCGCTTCCTCTGTAAGAAGCCATCCTGCTATATGGCTGCCGCCTTCCATCAGATCGAAATCGTATACTTTTCTGAAGGTGTCCTTCTTTTCCGCAACCGATTCAATCAGAGTTTTTCTTTCGTCGTCAAGAAGCATGATGATGTGAGGGAGCTCTATTCTTGCCTTCTCTCTTACATGCATTCTGGGAGGTATACGTCCGAGGACCGTCTTTTCTGTTGCTCTTACAGGAGCATCGGTGCCTGCTCTGTAATCATACGCCTCAAGATCGACAATGCCTATTATTCCCTTTCGGATACTTCCGTTATTCATTGTTCTTTCAACATATATGTAGGAATCGTGGTACAGTTCGAAAAGATCATCTTCAAGATACTGTTTCATGGTCTCGTTTATCTGCCTGAGATGCGATTCTTCGGCTTCTGTTTCAAGATACACTTCAGGAAGCATAAGCTTAAGCGTTGACGGGCAGTCGCCGACGAAATCACTGACTCTCTTCCAGTAATCTTCATCTGATGTGAACTGGTCGCAGGCTATTACAGCCCATTTTTCCATATCTGTATTTTTTGGCAGAAGTATATCTGCCGGTTCAAAAATGCTCATTGTATTTCAGCTCTCCTTATATTTTACCTAAAGGCAATTATACAAAATGATGTGAGAGAATACAACCTTAACTCATACTGTTTTCATATGATTTTGAACACAATATATGGAAACAAAAACGTGACCTGCGGGAAATAGTTGAAAAAAGCACAAGATATAGTATAATGCAGTTATCGGCTTGTGCAGCACATATTGGAGGGATGGTTATGAAATGTCCGTTTTGTGATAACATTGATACTAAAGTAATAGATTCAAGACCGGCGGAAGACGGTCACGCAATCAGAAGAAGGAGAGTCTGCGGTAAATGTGACAGCAGATTCACAACCTATGAGAAGGTGGAAGAAGTTATTCTGATGGTAATCAAGAGAGACGGTTCCAGGCAGGCTTTCGACAGAATGAAAGTGATGAACGGTATTATCAAAGCCTGTGAGAAGAGACCTGTTTCGATGGACACAATTGAGTACATGGTTGATCAGATTGAAAGAGGTCTGAACAATATGATGAAGAAGGAAGTCGAGAGTTCGTTTATCGGGGAACTGATAATGAAACAGCTTCGAGAGGTGGATCAGGTTGCATATGTCAGATTTGCATCTGTTTACAGAGATTTTGCGGACGTTGAGACATTTGTGGCAGAAATAGAGAAACTTCTCGGACAGGAAAGGAAAGAAAAATGATAAGAATTGCAGTTGACGGCCCGGGAGGCGCAGGTAAGAGCACCATAGCCAGGAGGGTGGCAAAAGAACTGGGAATAGAATACATTGATACAGGCGCAATGTACAGAGCCATAGGACTAAAACTCATAAAGACAGATACAGACATGAATGATGAGAAAGCACTTGTCGGGATGCTCGAGGAGACATCTATTGATTTTTCAAATGGAAGAACTATCCTTGACGGTGTGGATGTGAGCGGACAGATAAGGACGGAAGAAGTGTCCGCAAAGGCTTCGGCGTGCTCCGCTTTGGCTCCTGTCAGAGCTAAGCTTGTCGATCTTCAGAGAAAGATGGCAGCATCAAAATCAGTCATCATGGATGGAAGAGATATAGGAACTAATGTGATTAAAGATGCAGAAGTCAAGATATTCCTGACTGCAGCGCCTGAAGAGAGAGCGAGAAGAAGATATGATGAGCTGACAGCAAGAGGTCTGGATGCGGATTATGATAAAGTTCTGGCAGATATTAATGCGAGGGACTATAACGACACTCACAGAAAGCTGAATCCTCTCACCAGAGCCGAAGATGCAGTTGAGATAGACAGTACAGACATGAGCATCGATGAGGTCACAGCAGAGATTCTTTCAATAGCTGAAAAACACTGATACGTTACCGCTCTTTGGGGCGGTATCAGGCTTTCGTGAAAAGTGTATGAATTATTGAGCTGATGTTGAATGTGGAGACAATCGGTGATAAAATATATAGTGCTTATGTGCATGTTTACTCATGATTGATAGAACCTGCAAGACAGGAACATGGTAATAAAAGATATGCCGGTTATGGAAAGACCGCGCGAGAAAATGATCAGGTACGGTCAGGAGGCGCTTTCGAATGCTGAACTTTTAGCCCTGATTATAGGGACAGGAACCAGAGATGTTTCCGCAGTTCACCTTGCTGAGGAAGTGCTTGCGATGGACGAAAGCGGACTTGGATTTCTGAGCGAATGCACTCTGGAGGAACTTGCCGAAAAACCAGGTCTTGGTATGGCAAAGGCATGCCGTCTCAAGGCTGCAGCGGAAATAGGACGGCGAATGGCAACAGGTGTAAGAAACAGAATTAGGATCACATCTCCCGAAGAGGTCGCATCTGTGTTTATGGAGCGAATGAGATACTTCAGAGAAGAGAGGTTTCAGGTTCTGATACTGGATTCTGCAGGAGGAGTGATTTCTGTAGAGGAGATTGCAATCGGCGATGTGATGTCCATAAGTGTTCATCCAAGAGAGGTCTTCTCAAAGGCCATCAGGAGGGGAGGAACGGCTGTGGTTTTTGCCCACAATCACCCAAGCGGCGAAACAGTACCGAGCGAAGATGATATTGCGACGACCAGGAGACTTGTCCAGGCGGGAGAGATTGTCGGGATATGCGTGCTTGACCATATAATTATCGGCGATGGAAAATATACGAGCATGAAAAAATGTAATCTTATGTAATACACGGAGGGGAATATGGCAAACATAGGAATTGATTTAGGTACAGCGAATACGCTCATTTCAATAGATGGAAAGGGTATTATTCTGGACGAGCCATCAGTAATAGCCAAGGATATTGACAGGAATGTGATTATAGCGGTAGGGTCGGAAGCTAAGAAAATGCTTGGCAAGGCTCCTGCTCATATCAAGGTTGTAAAACCTCTTGAGGACGGAGTGATTTCTGATTTTGATATGGCTGCAGATATGCTTGCCACATTCTTCAGACAGGTTATGGGACAGGGAAACAAGATCAAGGCCAAGGTTGCAATCGGTGTTCCTTCCGGAGTGACCGAAGTGGAAAAGATGGCAGTTGAAGACGTTGTTTCATCTCTTGGACCTAAGGACGTGTTCATCCTTGAGGAGCCCCTTGCATCTGCAATCGGTGTTGGACTTGATGTAGACGGGACAACAGGAAGTATGATAGTTGACATGGGCGGAGGAACTACAGATATAGCTATTATTACCCTTGGAGGAATTGTATCGAGCAATTCTATAAGATATGCGGGGGACAAAATAGATGCCGCTATTGTTCAGTTCATCAGGAGAAAGTACTCTCTTATCATCGGTGATGCAACAGCAGAGAGACTGAAAATAGAAATAGGCTGTGCTATGAATGACAAGGACGAAAACGGTGAGGATATCGTGCTTACAGCAAAAGCAAGGGGCAAGGATATCATTTCCGGTCTTCCAAAGACAATAGAGGTGACAAGTACTGATATGAAGGAGGCTATCATTGAGTCCCTTGATATGATAGTCGACGGAATAAAAACAACCGTAGAGAAGGCACCTCCTGAAATAGCTTCCGATGTTGCAGAAAACGGAATCGTTATATCAGGCGGTTCAAGCAAGATAAGGAATTTCGACAAGCTTATAACACAGAGAACCGGAATGGCGGTAACAGTAGCGGATAATCCGCTCGAGGCAGTTGTGCTTGGTGCAGCCAAGTCGCTTGAAGATCCGGATAAGCTTATGACATATATCAAGAAATTACGCAGATAGGCATTAACAATGAGAAAATGGATTCGCAGACATAAAGTAATAACAAGCGTTATATCAATACTTCTTGTAATTGTAACAGTATTTGGTATTTCCCTTGCTAAAGATGGCGGCTTCATACTGGATAAGGCTACAAACGGGGTGGTGACTTCAGGCAGTACGGCTGTCACAGAGCAGGTCACAGGATTTAAGGGATTTATAAGAGGAGTCTTCAACTACAGAAATGTTCTCGCAGAAAATGAGGCCCTCCGCAAGGAGAATGAGGAGCTCAAGCTTCAGGTTTCAGACAATGAACTCTCACAGCGTCAGCTTTCCGAGCTAAGAGATCTTTCAAAGGCTCTTAATTACAGTGCGGCAGAGCGCGGAGGTATTGTTTCGGCCGATATTGCATCTTTTGACGGAACAACATGGATTAATTCATTTACAATTAACAGAGGTGCAGATGATGGCATTAAAGTTGATAATGTTGTAATATGCGGCGAGGGTCTTGTAGGAAGAGTTACAGAGACCGGAGGAAACTGGGCAAAGGTTGTTTCCGTGGCCGATGACAACAACAACACTTCATTTTATGTATCAAGAAACAGCGGTATTCTTGGAATGCTTTCAGGAGACGGCAGGGGAGGACTGACCGGATATGTTTTTAATGCCCAGGCAGGTATCATCGAGGGAGATGTGCTGAAGACATCTGGTATGGGCATATATCCTGCAGGCATCAGTATCGGTACTGTTTCAGCTGTGGAATACAACAGCGATACCCAGCTTAAGGTCATAACAGTTGAGCCTGAGGTTGATTTCAGGGGAATTACAAAGGTGATGGTGATAATATGAAGTACAGATGGGCACTTCTTATATTCATTGCAGCCTTTTTTCTTCAGGTTTGCGTTACAGGAGGGTTTGCCGTGTTCGGTGCTTCTCCAAATCTGATACTGTGTGCAAGTGTGATTACAGCGTTTTCATACCAGGACGATACCGCAGGGATTGTTCTGGGTGGTCTTTTTGCACTGGTTTATGACTTTGCATTCAGCCAGACTGCAGGCGTAACAGCTCTTGCAGTTGTTCTTTCAGTTCTGCTTTGTATTGTAATAAGGAATACTTTTCTTAACAGTGAGAGCAGTCTGTCGGCAGCAATTGTTTCTGTTGTTTCAGTTGTATTCTACTACAACATCTACTGGATTCTGCTGAGAATATCCGGAGTAAATACGGCATATACGGCTATGCTGGAGAAACTTCCGATGTATATTATTCTCAATTTCATAGTCATGTTCATAACATATCAGATTATGATCAGCAGAGTGGTAAAGCATAAAACGGACAGGTATAGAAGATGGGCAGATTGATAAAGACAAGATACAGACTTATGCTGATGGTTTTCACATGCCTTATGGCGATTTTAGTCATAAGGCTTTTTACACTCACGGTAATAAGTCATGACAAATGGGTAGATAAAGCCGAAAATTTAAGTACAAAGACAATCACGACTTCTGCGCCAAGAGGAAACATATATGACAGGAACGGTAATGTACTTGCCACCAACAGACAGGTGTTCAATGTAAGAATGTACAGTTCCGATGAGGAAGACAAGGATGTGAATCAGGTGTGTCTTGATCTGACATACCTTCTTGACAGGAATGGAGATGAAATTAAAGACGATTTTCCGATAAAGTTAAAGAACGGAAAATATTACTATACCTACGACGAGGAAATCAGAAAATGGCTCAGGTCGGAAAACATGCCTGAATCATATACTGCTGAACAGGCGTTCAATCAGCTGAGGAGCAACCTGAATATCTCTGCCGATGCAGATGTGTATCAGGCGCAGCTTGAAATGCAGACAAACTACGGTGTATATCCGCCTATTTCAGTCGGTGCGGTCATCTCTTACACATACGATAACGAAAGAAAAACATTTCTTGAAAGATATGGTCTCGATGAGGACACAGGAGCATCAGAAGCCTTCAGTGAAATAAGAAAGGCGTTTGGTGTCGAAGATTCGTACTCGCCGTCGAAAGCACGTAAGATTATAGTTATACGTGATGCGCTCAAGAAGATGGGATATACAAAGTATCTTCCTGTCACCATTGCGTCGGAGGTATCGTCTGAATCCATAATAGCAATAGAAGAAGAAACATCTGTATACAGGAATGTGGAAGTTGCCTCAGAGTATATCAGGTCGTATCCAAACGGAGCTTTTGCATCACATATTCTTGGATATATGGGTTCCATTTCAGATGCTGACAAGGACGAATATGTTAATCAGAAAGGCTACGGCGCAGATGATCTTATCGGCAAAGACGGTATTGAGAGTGTCTACGAATCATCCCTTAGAGGTGAGGACGGGACCAAGACTGTGAAGGTTGACGTGTTCGGGAATCTTGTTGAGAATATCAGCGAGACAGATCCTGTTGCGGGAAAGAACGTTTATCTTACGATAGATAAGGATATACAGAAATCAGTAGAGAGGAATCTCGAGAAGGGAATCAGAGCTGTAAGTTCAGGAGGAACATTTACAAGCGAATATGGAAATTATGCCACAAACGGAACATCAAAGTGCAAATCAGGCGCTGCAGTTGTACTTGATGTAAAGACTTCAGAAGTTCTGGGTATGGCAAGCTATCCTGATTTTGATCCGAATCTTTTTGCTGCGGGCATTTCCGATGAGGACTGGAACGATCTCCAGTCTGACAACGTAAGAGATCCTCTTTCAGCGCAGCCTCTGTACAATATAGCCACACGAAGCGCTGTTCAGCCCGGATCGACATTCAAGCCTGTAACAGCGACAGCGGCAATGGCAAACGGTCTTAATCCAAGAAGATATCTTGTTGACGGCGGACAGGTCAAGGTGGGAGATACAACATACGACTGCCTTATCTATACCAATACGCATACTACACATGGTGCAGTTGATATGGCCAAGGCAATAGGAGTATCCTGCAACTACTATTTCTATGATATAGGGCAGGGCAAAGATTATTACACAGGTTCATCTCTCGGATACAAGTGCGGTGTTGATGAAATAATCAAATATGCAAAGCTTTACGGACTGGGAGAGGAAACAGGGATTGAGCTTACTGAGGCAAGCACTACAGTTCCTTCTGCAGAGAGAAAAATGCAGGGAGTTATAAGCGCGGTCGAGAATCTTCTCTGGACAAAAAGCGATCAGTATTTTACAAAAAAAGCCAGATCGGATGAGGAAGTTCTTTCAGGATATATAAGTACGATTGCAGGATGGTGCGAAGAGAATCCTTCACTGGAAGAGATAATGAAAAGGCTTCCGTCAAACGGGGTGAAGGAGAACAAGGTATATACAGTTGCAGAGACAATAAAGTTTTCATACTTTGAGCAGGCAGGGTGGACAGAAGGCGATGCGCTTAATATCTCCATAGGACAGGGTGAGAACGCATATACACCTCTTCAGCTGGCAAACTATGTCGCAACAATCGGAAACAACGGTATTCACAACAAGGTAAGTGTTGTAAAGAGCGTTGGCGGACAGGGAGTGAAGAAAACAGAAAAGGGATCCGATATAGGAATTGAAAAGAGTCTTTATTCATACCTTATAGAAGGAATGAAAAATGTATGCACTATTCAGGGAGGGTCTCTTACCGGACTTTTCAGTGATTTCCCTTATTCTGTTGCAGCCAAGACAGGAACAGCTGAAAGAGCCGGAAAAATCAATCCGCCCGACGAAGTTGAATATGTGAAGGAGCATCTTTCGCAGTGGACGTCATCCATAACCTGGAAACAGGTTGAAAAGGAAATGAACAGGATAATGGAACTTTATCCGAACACATATAAATCAAGAGATGTTGCGGTCAGACAGGCTGTATACAATCTGACTGAAGGAAAGGTTACAGGAAGTATCATGGATGCTTCCAAGCCGACATACGAGAACTTCGCATGGACCATAGCACTTGCACCTGCCGACGATCCTCAGATTGCGGTATGCGTACTTCTGGTTCAGGGCAAGGCTTCCTCAAATGCCGGAGTTATCGTCAGAGAGATAATCGGTGATTACATGAAGCTTCAGGATAAGAATGACTACAAAACTATAACAATCGGAAATGAAATTGATTAAAGGAGTTAACGTGGGAGAAGTAATCTTAGTTGCATCAGGAAAGGGAGGAACAGGCAAGTCAATGGTGACTGTCAACCTTGGGACTGTTCTTTCCAGAAAAGGATACAGAGTTGTTCTTGTTGATATGGATATGGGGCAGGGCTGTCTTGATCTTTATCTTGGTCTTCAGGACAGGGTAGTCTACAATGTATTTGATGCTGCCTGCGGAATGTGCAGAATAAAGCAGGCGGTTATAAAGGATGGAAGATTTGACTGTCTTCACCTTGTTGCCGCGCCTCCCCACAGAAACGACGGAAGCATAACCGGGGAGAGTATCAGAAGAGTGTACAGGAAGCTTGCCGGAGATTACGATTATATTATAGTCGATGGTCCTGCCGGTGTGGATGATAATCTTCTTCTCGCCGCATCCGGCGCAGACAAGGCGGTAATAGTTGCCACTCCTGATTATGCATCTGTAAGGGGTGCTGACACACTGGATATGGTGCTTCGAAGAGAAGGGATTGAAGAGATATGGTGCGTTCTCAACATGATTAAAAAAGGTCTTATGGATCTTGGAGGCTGTCTTTCGTTTGAAGAGATTGGCAGGCTCCTGAGGACGAGAGTTGTGGGTGTGATTCCTTATGATGAGATAATATGCGCATCTCTAAATCTTGGAATTCCTGCAGCAATAGATGAGAATGGTATATTTGTGGAGAATTTCACAAAAATAGCCGGAAGGATAGTGAGGAAGCCGTTATGATAAAAACTTTCAAAGACAGAGTTGAGCTTTTCAGGGAAGATGGTACAGGAGAATCGCTTGTAGAGGTGCTGAAGGCGCTTGACAGGATATGCGAGTCGGGATACAGAGTCATAACTCCGATTGAAGTTCCCGAAGATGCGCAAGCAGGCGAAGTGATGCCTGAAGAGGTTCAGCTTCAGAGGCTAAGCGACGGAAACAGTGCATATCTTGTTGCTTTCACCACTATGGATGAACTGAAGAAAGGGCCTGAATCCGCAGCATACTATACAGATCTTGAGACTCTTATGAATACCGCTCTTGAAGCACCCGCAATTGAGGGAATTGTTGTCGACCCATGGTCCAGTTCATTTATATTCAGGAACGATCTGATACAGACTCTGTTCAGAGTGCAGGAACAGAAGAAGGTTTCGGCACACGATGTGAGCGATAATTTCTTTGTACATGCCTTAAGTCCAAAACCTCTGGACCTTATAGCGTCTGTCAGGGAGAGGATGCCTTACATCCCTGAAGTAAAGCGTGTTTTCCTGACAGGACTGAACAACGACGGGACTGAGAGTTATCTTCTCATTGTGGATTTTGAAGGCATGGAGATGGGTGAACTTTTCGCTAAAATTCTTGATACTCTTCCGGTGCCTGCAAACGGCATGAGAATCGATCTTACTCCGTTCGCAGGGGATGTTCCCACTGCGGAACTCATTTACGAGAATGTGTTTTAGATAATGAAAGAGGACTTAATGGTGACATTAAATCCTCTTGTTTTTATCCGAGTATAATCTTTTCAAGTTCCTGAGAATTGTCTGCGAGATATTCGGGATTGAGACTTTCGATGTCATATCCGAATCCCCATGTTACCAGGCAGCAGTCGATTCCGGCGTTTTCTGATGCCAGTCTGTCATTGAGAGAATCTCCCACATAGAGGGCTCTTTTAGAGTTGAATTTCTCAATTACGTGAAGTATTGATGAAGGGTCGGGTTTTCTCTTAATTGCACCGCCTTCTCCAACTGCAAGTTCAATGAGCCCTTCGAAGTAGTGTTTCTGAAGCTCTGAAACTGCTTCAGCATTTTTGTTTGAGACAATAGCCATACGGATACCTCTCTTCTTGAGATTCTCCAGCATTTCCATTATTCCCGGATATGGTCTTGTCTTTATCTGTGAATGTGCAGTGTAGTATTTTTTGAAACTCTGAAAAGCCTCTGTTATCGTCTGTTCACAGGTTCCGGCAGGAAGGCTCATCTCTATCAGACGTTTTGCCCCGCTGCCTATATAGCTTCGGATTTCTTCATAAGTGTGAACGGGATATCCGTATTCCCGGAGGACGTGGTTTACACTGTCTGCCAGATCCTCCAGAGTGTAAAGGAGTGTTCCGTCCAGATCAAAGATGACTGTGTCGTACATTTTGCCTCCTTAGTAATTGAACATATTTGATTTAATATTTACTGCGATGATAAATCCCAGCGCCATCATATTGGATACGATGGATGATCCTCCGTAGGACATGAAAGGAAGTGTGATTCCGGTACATGGCATTACACCCATTGTCATTCCGATGTTTTCGAATATCTGGAATGCAAACATTCCGATGAATCCGACAACAATGAGACCGCTGTACAGGTCTGTTGCCCTGTGGCATACAAGCGCGCTTCTGTAGATAAAAAGCCCGTAAAGCAGGATAAGAACCGCACCGCCGACAAATCCAAGTTCCTCGCAGATTACAGCGAATATGAAGTCGGAGGTCTGAACGGGAAGAAAGTCAAGTTCCTTGAGAACTCCGTGGAAAAGTCCCTTGCCGAAGAATCCTCCCGAACCTATTGCAATCTTTGACTGCATAACCTGATATGTGGCTTCGATGGTGGTATCCTCCGGGTGAAGAAACGCTGTTATTCTCAGTTTCTGGTATTCGTCTAAAAATCTGAAGGCGACAGGAAGTGATAATGCGAATGCGGCGAAGGTACGTCCGAGGATGGTAAGATCCACACCTCCGAAGAATACCATCAGTGCCCACATGCAGCAGAATACAAGTCCTGATCCCAGGTCCTCCTTTGCGACAATTCCGATTATCGGAGCGGCATATAGAAATGCCTTTACGAAGCCGGAAAAACGCTGCATCGATGCCCTGTTTCTTTCAAGATACATGGCCATCAGAAGAGCAAACGTAATTTTTACAATTTCAGACGGCTGGAAAGTGGTAATCCCCAGATTTATCCACGACCGTGCGCCGTACATTTCGACCCCAATCCCCGGAATATATACAGAAAGAAGGAAAACAACCGAGAATGCGTAGAGTAGTTTTTCCCAGTGTTTGAAAGACATATAGTCTATGTAGATGATGAATGCCACACAAATAAAGCCGATAACATATGCCGCAGTCTGAATGCATGCATCTCTTGAAATGACAAAGCCGTCATCATAATATGTACTGCTTATCATGGTAACGCTCCATACAGCAAATACCACAGGAAGCAGTAAGAGAATCTTATCTGCATTTTTTATTGCTGTGCGAAAATAATTCATTATTACACCTTCTTGCTTGACATATTACTAACTTAAACATTATAATATACTCCGTTAGGATATAGCAAGATTTTATTGATTTATACCGTTATTTTTCCTCATATGGTGAGGAGATATAAGTGAAAATCATATACTTAAAATATATACTAATAGAATATATGTTAGCAGTATGGCGGTGTCATGCTGCCTGTGCATGCATTTGGGCATGCATTTTGTAAGACAGGAGGATATTGAATGCCAACAGTAGCAGTAGCGTTTGTCGTTGGAATTCCAGTCCTGGTTATCGGATTATTAGTTGGTTATATACTAAGAAAAAATATTGCTGAAAAGACCATAGGAAGCGCAGAGACCAAAGCGATGAATCTGGTACTTGATGCCGAAAACAGGGCAGAGGCAATCAAAAAGGAAATGAAGCTGGAAGCAAAAGAAGAAATTCACAAAATGCGCAGCGACATGGAAAAAGAGATCCGCGACCGCAGGAATGAGGTTTCAAGACAGGAAAAAAGGATCAATCAGAAGGAAGACTATATCGATAAGAAAGTAGAAAACATCGAGAAGAAAGAAGAGAGCATTACAAGAAAAGAAAACGGACTTATCGAAAAAGGAAAAGAACTCGACAGAGTCATCGAAAAACAGATGGCAGAGCTTGAGAAAATATCCGGTCTGACCGTAGAGGAAGCAAAGCAGATTCTTCTTGCAAACACTGAAAAGGAAATCAGACATGATGCTTCAGTTATGATTAAGGATATTGAATCCAGAGCAAAAGAAGAAGCAGACAAGAAGGCAAAGGAAATCATCGTGGGAGCAATCCAGCGATGCGCAGCAGATCATGTTGCAGAATCAACTGTGTCGGTTGTGAACCTTCCAAATGATGAAATGAAGGGAAGAATAATCGGCAGGGAAGGACGCAACATCAGATCAATTGAAAACCTTACAGGTGTAGATCTTATAATAGATGATACACCTGAGGCAGTTATATTGTCGGGATTCGATCCTGTCAGAAGAGAGATTGCAAGGCTTACACTTGAAAAGCTTATTACTGACGGAAGAATTCATCCGGCAAGAATCGAAGAGACAGTTGAGAAATCCACAAAGGAAGTTAGTGCAATTATCAAGGATGCAGGTGAACAGGCCACATTTGAAGTAGGCATTCACAATCTTCATCCTGAACTGATTAAAATGCTTGGACGACTTAAGTACAGAACATCTTACGGACAGAATGTACTTAAGCATTCGATAGAGGTGTCTCATCTTGCAGGACTTATGGCAAGTGAGCTCGGTCTTGATCCTAAACTGGCGAAGAGGGCAGGACTTCTTCACGACATAGGCAAGGCGATTGACCACGAAAAAGAGGGAACTCACGTTGACCTTGGTATAGAGGTGCTCAGAAAATACAAAGAATCTCAGTCTGTAATAGACGGTATGGCAGCTCACCACGGTGATTATGAAGCCAAGACAATGGAGGCTGTTCTTGTGGCAGCTGCAGATGCGCTTTCGGCAGCAAGACCGGGCGCAAGACGTGAGACTCTGGAAACATATATACAGAGACTTCAGAAACTTGAGGAGATTGCCAATACTACAGACGGTGTTGAGAAATCATATGCAATACAGGCCGGAAGGGAAATCAGAATTGCAGTTAAACCTGATCAGGTGGGGGATGATGAGATTCCGTTCCTTGCAAGAGAAATCTCAAAGAAAATCGAAGCTGAACTTGAATATCCAGGTCAGATTAAGGTTAATGTTCTCAGAGAGACAAGAGCTATCGATTATGCTAAATAAGAATTCGGAGAGCAGCAGAAACTGCTCTCTTTTGCTGAAGAGGTGAATTATGATATATCTTGATAACAGTTCTACGACTAAACCCTACAGAGAGGCAGTCGAGACTGCAGTAAAGTATATGACAGATATATTCGGAAACCCGTCATCGCTTCACGGCATCGGTCTTGATGCTGAAAAAGCGGTCAGGGAGGCGAGAGGATATACGGCAGACTTAATATCTGCAGACCCTTCCTGCATAACTTTCACAGGCGGCGGTACAGAAGCTGATAACATGGCGATTCTGGGAACTGCCCGCAGAATGAAAAGACAGGGAAAGAGAATAATTACCACAAAGACAGAACATCCGGCAGTCCTTGAACCATGTGCATATCTGGAAAAACTGGGGTATGACGTAATATACCTTGATGTTGACAGCGAGGGATATATTGATATGGACCAGTTAAAGGACAGTGTTAATGATGAGACAATTCTTATCTCGGTGATGCATGTAAACAATGAGCTTGGAACCGTCAATGATATAAGGAAGGCTGCATCGCTCAAGAAAAATGCACTGTTTCATACTGACGCTGTTCAGTCGCTGGGAAAGGAACATATTGATGTCTCAGACGCTGATATTGACCTTCTTTCAATGAGCGGACACAAAATTCACGGACCGAAGGGAACGGGAGCGCTGTATATAAGGAAGGGGGTATCAGTAGAACCGCTTATCATGGGCGGAGGCCAGGAACGCGGCATGAGATCGGGAACTGAGAATGTGCCCGGAATCGCAGGATTCGGATGTGCTGCACGTATGGCGGCTGATATCGACAGGAGATCAGCTCTGATGGCTTTGGCGAGGAATCATCTGCTTGAAGGTATCAAAGGAACTATTCCGGATATAAGAATTAACAGCCCGGAGAATGGCTGTCCTTCTGTGCTCAACGTTTCGTTTCTTGGGACGAGGGGAGAGGTAATACTGCATATGCTTGAGGATGAGGGTATATATGTATCGACCGGCTCGGCATGTTCCTCGAACAAAAAAGGACAGAGCCATGTTCTCAAAGCTGCAGGACTCACACAGGAGGAAATAGAAGGCGCAATCAGATTCTCATTCAGCGAGTTCAATACGGCAGATGAGATGGACATTGTTCTTGAGAAACTGGAATCAATTGTTAGGCGTTTCAGAAAACTGGGAAAATTTCGATAGGAGAAAAAATGAACGAACAGAATATTTTCATCGTAAGATGCGGCGAAGTTGCATTGAAGGGAATGAACAAGCCGTATTTTGAAAAGATGCTTGTTAACAGAATAAAAAAGCTTTTAAAAAAATTCGACAATGTTGAGACATACCGTCACGAAGGGCTCATCTTTGTCAGAGCGGACAAGAAACACGACTCGGAAAAAATAATCGGGGAAATATCAAAAGTGTTCGGTGTTGCATCAATATCGCCGGCACTTGAATGCGAATCGGAACTCAATGCCATAGGAGCTGCAGCCTGTGAGCTTGCGATGAAACTGATTGAAGAGAAGGGAATAAAGACATTTAAGGTCAGTGCCAAAAGAGCCGATAAGAACTTCCCGGTTAAATCTCCTGAGATAGCAAGGATAATCGGAGCAAAGGTTCTTGTGGGATGCAGGGTTCTGAAGGTTGATGTTCACAATCCCGACGCAGAGATTTTTGTTGATCTGAGAAGGGATGTTTCGTATGTGTTTGAACAGAAAATTTCAGGTTTCGGAGGACTTCCTCTGGGAACAAACGGCAAGGGAATGATACTTATGTCCGGAGGAATAGATTCACCTGTTGCCGCATGGATGATGGCAAAGCGCGGAATGATGATTGAAGCGGTTCATTTTCATTCGTATCCGTATACAAGCCAGAGGGCACAGGAGAAGGTGGAAGATCTGGCGCGGATTGTTGCTGCATATGTCGGAAGATACAGGATGCATGTTATAAATCTTCTTCCGGTTCAGGAGGCAATTGTGTCGAACTGTCCAGAAGATGAAACAACAATTCTGGTAAGAAGGTTCATGATGAGGATAGCTGAGAAGCTGGCTGCCGCAAACGGCTGCCAGATGCTCATAACAGGTGAAAATCTCGGACAGGTGGCAAGCCAGACAGCAGAGGCACTGACCGTTACAGATGCGACTGTGAATATGCCGGTAATGAGACCCCTCATAGCGCTTGACAAGGTGGATATCATTGAGAAGGCTAAGGAGATAGGAACATATGAGACATCGATAATGCCGTATGAAGACTGCTGCACAGTATTTCTTCCAAAGCATCCTGTGACCAAGCCTAAACTTGAGAAGATTCTCGAATCTGAATCAAAGCTTGATGTTGATGCGCTTGTTGATGCGGCAGTATCCAGGCAGGAAATAATAGATATAAAACCGTGACAATAAAGGGCTGTATAGCCCTTTATCTATATTTTTGACACATTGAAATCTAAATTGTGTCTATTTTGCAGGGACTGTATTATGTATCATATGACTGTAAAATGAAACAGAATCGAAAAAGGGAGAAAATGACATGAGGTTTAAAAGATTTATCTGTTTGTTAACAGCAGCGTTTATGGTATTTGCAATGCCGGTTCTTGCACTGGCAGATACAGAAAAAGATACTGCAGGCAATATGACAGTGGCAGGTGGAACCGAGATAATTAAGGATGATACATTCTTTGGCGGATTCGGTGCCGGAAGGGAAGTGTCTGTTGAGAATTCTTCTTCAAAAGACAGCATATGCCTGGCAGGAATGAATGTATCCGTAATAGGGTCAAAAGCAGGAGGAAGTGTTTTCCTTGCCGGAAAAGATGTGGAAATAACTGATTCTGACATATCCGGCAACATCGCTGCAGCGGGAGAAAAAGTGGTCATAGATAATGCTTCTGCACGCGGAGTTAAAATTTCGGCATACAGGGTTGTATTTGACGGGGAGGCACTTGCGCTCAATGCAGCAGGCGATACAGTAGAGATAAACGGCATGATTGACGGTGACGCATCAGTAGTGGCAGACAGAGTTATCATAGGAGATAATGCCAGAATTACAGGTACACTTTCAGTAGAATCCGACAGTGAGGCTGAAATATCAGATTCTGCTGAAATAGGGAAATATGTATTTGATAAGACAGAGAAAATATCAGAGAATACACAGCCGTCAGGAGATTTCAGGTTCTGTATATATTCAATTGCATGCATGATAGTTCTTACACTTGTAATGTGCTGGCTTACACCTTCATTTCTTGACAGATCAGGTGAGATGGCAAGAAGAAAAACGGCTGTAATGCTGGGAAGCGGAGCAGTGGTACTTGTATCTTTACCGTTTGCATTTATTCTTCTGTGCATCACAGTAATAGGAATACCGCTTGCAGTTTTATCAGCGCTTGCAGTAAGTGCGCTTCTTATAGCTGCAGTACCTTTCACAGGGGCATCACTTGCAAGAGAGTTTATTCCGCAGTGGAATAAGCTGGCAGCATCACTTGCAGGAGCGGCAGCACTTGTAATACTTGTTCATATTCCGTATATTGGAATTATAGTCAGGGCAGGATCATGGATTTATATCCTCGGATATTGTCTTCAGAGAATGTGGCAGGGCAGAAGCAGGAGAGAAATAAAGGCATCGGCTGACAGTGAGGAAACAGAAGCAGTAAACGCCGATTATGAGTCAGTTAGTGAACAGTAGTGTTTTCGGGAGGGGATTGATATGATTACACTTATTGTGCTGCTTATAGCATTATCCCTGGCGGGGAGTGTTATCGGAGCGGTTTTCAAGATTACATTAGGCCTTCTTAAAGGACTGCTTATAATACCGGCAGTGATTTGTGTGATGATTGGAATATTTGTAATGAGTCTTCCGGTTATCGGTGTACTGATTGCTGCAGGGGTAATATATGCGGTGACATGCGGCCTTCTGAAAGCAAATGAATCAAACTGAGGAGAATGAAATGCTTAAAATAGAGAATTTAACAAAAACATATGGAGACAAAAAAGCCGTAGACAGTCTTTCGATATATATCAGACCGGGCGAAATATACGGTTTTATCGGACATAACGGAGCCGGCAAGACCACTACAATCAAGTGCGCGGCAGGAATACTGTCATATGATGAGGGGAGTATATATGTTGATGGGATTTCTGTAAAGGAAGACCCGATGCAGTGCAAGAGGATGATTGCATACATACAGGATAATCCCGATCTTTATGACTATATGACAGGAATTCAGTATCTTAATTTTATTGCGGATATATTCGGTGTTCCTGCTGATATCAGAAGTGAGAGAATAGACAGATATTCAGAGAGTTTGGGATTGAGAGACAGTCTCGCTCAGGCAATATCATCATATTCACATGGTATGAAACAGAAACTGGCAGTAATATCTGCATGGATACATGAACCCAAGCTGATTATAATGGATGAGCCTTTTGTAGGGCTTGATCCGAAGGCTGCGCATATTCTGAAAGGAATGATGAGAGATGTGTGTGACAGAGGAGGCGCAATTTTCTTTTCGACACATGTGCTTGAGGTTGCAGAGAAGCTTTGCGACAAGGTTGCCATTATAAAAGAAGGGAAACTTGTGACAAGCGGAACCATGGCAGAAGTAAAGGGTGATTCGTCACTTGAAAGCGTATTTCTTGAACTGGAGGGATAAAGATGTTTAAGAGCCTTGTAAAAAAACAGCTGCTTGAACTGAATTCATTCTATTTCCAGGACAGGAAGACAGGAAAGAGAAGAACAAAAAAGGGGATAGCGGGATTTATAACACTGTATGCAGTTCTGTTCGTGTTTCTTGGAGTGATGTTCGGATTCATGGCTGTTATGCTTGGAAATTCGCTCCTTGCCTCTTATGAAACATCATGGCTGTACTATGCGATGATGGGACTTGTGGCACTTCTTCTTGGAACACTGGGAAGTGTGTTTAATACATATTCCAGCCTTTATCTTGCAAAGGACAATGAACTGCTGCTTTCCATGC
Organism: Bacillota bacterium; assembly: GCA_016293805.1. Taxonomy (GTDB): domain Bacteria; phylum Bacillota; class Clostridia; order Peptostreptococcales; family Anaerovoracaceae; genus UMGS973. The sequence goes on from JAEDDI010000003.1 coordinate 23,261, forward strand.
CTGTAACACCGCATATGATAATCGGTGCAAGACTAATAGGAAATTTCTGCATGAGCCTTCTTTACTCTGCGGTGGCATGGGTACCTGCAGTAGTCGTAGCTGTTATTTCAGGTAAAGTGACGGTTGCCGGAATTATAAACTCAATACTGCTCATAATTGTGATAGCACTTCTTGTTACAGCGCTCACATGCATATTCGGATGGCTGATAGCTGTGATTTCAACCAGAGTAAGAAGCAAGACGTTTATAGTGGTTATTTTGTCGCTTCTGTTTTTCGGAGTTTACTACTACTTCTGCTTCAGAATGAACTCAATACTTTCGATGCTTGTTCAGAACGCTGTGGAAATCGGGAAGACAATAAAGGCATGGATATGGCCTGTATACCAGCTTGGACTTGCAGGTGCAGGAGATATGACCGCTATGGGATTATTCACAGGATTTACTTTGATACTGCTGGGTCTGTGCTGCTATGTGATATCCATCAGCTTTTCAAAGATAGTATCCATGAAGCCGGGTGAAAAGAAAACAGAATACAGAAACGAAATGGTAAAAGCTTCGGGAACAGGTCAGGCACTTTTCAGGAGGGAACTGAAGCATTTTACCTCCAATGCCACATACATGCTCAACTGCGGTCTTGGGATTGTGATTCTTCCGGTCGTGGCGGTGGCAGCTGTAGTCAAAGGCGATACTATACGAGAATTTCTTGAAATGATCTCATCAGAATATGTGTGGGTGCCGGAATTTGCCGCAGTTGCAGCAGTGTCTGCAGTATGTATGGCTCTGTCGATGAATGCAGTGAGTGCTCCTTCTGTTTCGCTTGAAGGCAGAACGCTGTGGGTTATAAAATCGCTTCCTGTAAGCACATGGCAGATAATCGAGGCAAAGGAGAGACTTCATATTGTACTGAATGCGGCTCCTGCAGCATTAACCCAGCTGGTAATATGTCTTGTTCTTAACCTTGATGCATATCAGACAGCGGCAGCAGTACTTGTATGCATTGTATATGCTGTATTTACAGCCGATCTGGGTCTTGTTCTGGGACTTAAGCATCCGAATCTTGACTGGACCAGTGAAGTTGTGCCTATCAAGCAGAGCGCGCCTGTTATGATAACGCTTTTCGGCGGCTGGGCGATATCGCTTGTAATTGCCGGAGTGTATTTTCTCCTCAGGAATACTATGAGTCACCAGATGTATCTTGTAATAGTTCTTGCAGTGCTTATTCTCGCGGTAAGACTGATGAGACGATGGCTCAGAACAGAAGGCCAAGTTCTGTTTGAACAGCTTTAAAATGACAGAACCTGTATCACTGCAGGTTCTTTTAATGTATAATCAGGGCATAGGAGAGGGAGCTATGTACAGAATAATGATAATAGAGGATGACAGAGGGATTGCAGGTGCGGTTGCCTCGCAGGCGAAGCTGTGGAATCTTGATGCAAGACCGGTTTCGGATTTTTCGAATGTTATGAGCGAATTTGCCGAGTACAGTCCGGCTTTATGTCTAATAGACATATCACTTCCGTTCTATGACGGATACTACTGGTGTATGGAAATACGGAAGGTCAGCAGAGTCCCCATAATCTTCATTTCATCAAAGGCTGATAATATGAATATAGTTATGGCAATGAATATGGGAGCTGATGATTTTATCGCAAAACCGTTCGATATGAGTGTCCTGATGGCTAAGATTATGGCTCTTCTCAGAAGAAGTTACGATTTTTCCGCAAGTTCACCTCTTATAGAGCACAGAGGAGCAATTCTTAATACGGGAGACAGCAGCGTCACAATAGGCGAGAGCCGTATAGAACTTACAAAAAACGAATACAGAATAATGCTGTGTCTTATGAGAAATAAATGCAGGGTTGTCAGCAGAGAAAAACTCATGGAGGAACTGTGGGCAACAGACAGTTTTATTGATGATAACACGCTGACAGTCAACATCGGCAGGCTGAGAAAGAAACTTGAAGAGGCAGGACTTGAAAGATTCATTACGACTAAGCACGGAAGAGGATACATTCTGGAGTAGCATATGAGTATTAGAGCGTACATAAGAATAAGGGTTAAATTTATAGCTTTCATATGCATGGTCTTCATGATTTTTGCACTTTTTTTCTATCTTGCGGATCTCAATCTCAGACAGGTTTATTATCCTGCTCTACTGAGCATTGCGGCAGGCCTTATAGCAGGAGGTGCGGACTATATCGCAATAAGGAAAAGGCACATCAGGTTCAGCGAAATAAAATCGTCTGCAGAACTTGAGATGATGCCTGAGGCTTTAGATGAAAGTGACAGAGATTATGAGAGAATAGTAAAACTCATAGACGACGAAAGACGAAGTGAAAAAACACAATATGCTATCAGGATGAAAGACAGCAGTGACTATTACGCGGCATGGGCACACCAGATTAAGACCCCGATTTCAGCGATGAAACTGATACTTCAGAATGAGGACAGCGAAAGCGGAAGGCAGCTTTCAAGAGAACTTACAAGGGTTGAGCAGTATGCTGATATGGTAATGGTATATGTGAGGCTTGATTCAGGCAGCTCGGACCTTGTTTTGAAGAAAATTGACATAGACTCTGTTATCCGTTCGGCTGTCAGGCGCTTTGCTGCGGAGTTCATAGGTAAAAAAATAGGACTTGTTTTTAATGAAACCGGAGCACACAAGCTGTCTGACGCAAAGTGGCTTCAGTTTGTTATAGAACAGATTCTTTCAAACTCCCTCAAGTACACCGAAAAAGGAAATATATCGATATATATGAGCGATGAGAACACGCTTTGCATAGAAGATGAAGGTATTGGAATTGCTTCAGAGGATCTGCCGAGAGTGTTTGACAGGGGGTATACAGGCTATAATGGAAGGAGAAACTGTGAGGCGAGCGGGATAGGTCTTTATCTTTGTGCAGGCGTATGCAGAAAGCTTGGTCACAGAATCCGCGCAGAGTCGGAGATTGGAAAAGGAACAAGGATTTATATAGAGTTTGGCGATGATGTGCGTCATGAGTAAATGTGACATTATTGTAAGGAATACAAGGGGAATTGTAAGTCAATCCAATGGAGACTGCAGTTCCCTTTATGTATAATCCGGGTATAAGTGGAAAGGAGAATCAAAATATGAGTATTTTAGAGGTGAAAGGACTGAAGAAAATATACAGGACCAGATTCGGGGGAAATGAGGTCGAGGCTCTGTCAGATGTCACATTCAGTGTTGAAGAAGGAGAATATGTGGCAATCATGGGAGAATCGGGATCGGGGAAGACAACGCTTCTCAACATCCTGGCAGCGATTGACAGACAGACTGAAGGAATGGTTATTCTGGACGGTAAGAACATATCGAACATCAGGGAGTCGGAAATGGCGATGTTTAGGAGAGAGAATCTTGGGTTTGTGTTCCAGGACTTCAATCTGCTGGACACGTTTACGCTGGAAGATAATATTTATCTTCCACTTGTTCTGGGAAACAGAAAATTCAATGAGATGCACAAGCGGCTGATACCTCTTGCAAACAAACTGGGGATAAAGGATATTCTGAGGAAGTATCCTTATGAGGTGTCAGGCGGACAGAAACAGAGAGCTGCGGTTGCAAGGGCGCTTATTACAGATCCGAAACTTCTGCTTGCAGATGAACCTACGGGAGCACTTGATTCAAAGGCTACAGGGGAACTTCTCAGGCTGTTTGAGGAGATAAACAGCGACGGACAGACAATTCTGATGGTTACACATTCAGTAATGGCAGCAAGCCACGCCAAAAGGGTTTTATTTATAAAGGATGGACAGGTTTTCCATCAGATCTACAGAGGGGACAATACTGAGCAGGATTTTTACATGAAGATTTCAGATACTCTAACCCTTCTTCAGAGAGAAGGTGGAGCAAGATGAAAACAGGTATGTATCTGAAGCTTGCCGTAACCGGGATGGCAAGGAACAGAAAAGTCTATCTGCCGTACATTCTGACGTGCACAGGCATGGTCATGATGATGTACATTATCACTTATCTGGCAGGAGCTGACACCGTGCATGATATGAGGGGCGGCACGACTATGACAATGATTCTGTCACTTGGAAGGGGAGTAATCGGGATTTTTGCTTTATTTTTTCTGATATACACCAATGTGTTTATAACAAGACGGAGAAACAGAGAATTTGGTGTTTATAATATACTGGGGATGAACAAAAGAAATCTGGCACGCATATTGTTGTGGGAAACTGCAATTATAGGGCTGGTTTCTGCTGCAGCGGGACTGCTGTCCGGAATTCTGCTTTCAAAGCTTGCTGAATTTGGAATGCTCAAATGCGTTGGCGGTGCGGCGGATTTTGACATGAGTATAGACATAAAGGCTATTGCAATGACTTCGATATGTTTCGCGGCAATATTTGCAGTGATATTAGTGATTTCGCTTGGAAGGGTCAGTCTGTCAAAACCGATAGAACTTGCAAGATCGGAAAACCACGGGGAAAAACCGCCGAAGGCAAACTGGTTTATTGCCGGCGCCGGTGCTGTAATCCTTGCCGCAGCATACTATATAGCTGTTTCCATCGAGGATCCTTTTTCTGCCATGACATATTTTTTCACTGCAGTGATAATGGTCATAGCGGCAACCTATATGCTTTTTATTTCAGGAAGCGTGACACTGTGCAGGCTTCTTCAGAAGAACAAAAAATACTATTACAGACCAGGGCATTTTGTATCTGTTTCGTCCATGGCATTCAGAATGAAGAGAAACGGTGCCGGACTTGCGACAATATGCATACTTTGCACGATGATTCTCGTAATGACAAGTTCCACGTCATGCCTCATAGCCGGCGGACAGGATATGCTCAGGAGAGTATACCCGTATGATTATCAGTGCAGTCTGATGACTGATAATCCAGACGGGTTTTCACAGGAAAGTATAGATGAATTTGAAAAGGCGGTTGACAGTACGGTTCCGGACAAGAGTCTGGATTTCAGATTTACTTCGCTTGAAGTCGGAGGATATGTTACAGATGAAGGGAATGTAGTATCTGACAGCAGCAAGGCATCAGGAGGAAGCGCTGTTTCAGTATTTATCATGCCGGTATCTGTGTACAACAGATATGCAGAAAGAGATATAAAGCTGGCTGATGATGAAGCGGTTGTGAGCCCGGATGGAAAGAGTTTTGACGCATCTGAAATATCGATAGACGGCACTGAAACATTCAGAGTAAGACATGCTGACGATTTTAAGTATAAAGTGGACAATGCAGTTATCTACAGCAAACTGAACATGTTTGTATCAGACAGCATATTCAGCGATTATGCCGGCGAGATAATGACCGCCAAGAATGCTGAAGGAGGGACTTTGGCATACCTTTGCCATGGAGTGTTCTTCAATGTTAAAGGAGAGGACAGCACTGACATTTCAGTCCGGCTGGCGGCAAGTCTTGGCAATGCGTGCGATGATATGGATGATGGATACGGATACGGACTGAATTCGAGACTTGAAAATATAGATGATTTCATGAGCCTTTACGGATCTTTGTTCTTCCTGGGGATTCTGCTTTCGATAGTATTCCTGTTTGCAACAGTGCTTATAATCTATTATAAGCAGATATCAGAAGGATATGAAGACAGATCGCGGTTTGAAATCATGAAGAATGTGGGAATGACTGACAGAGATATCAGAAAAAGCGTTAACTCTCAGGTTCTTACAGTATTTGCAGCTCCGATTGCAGCGGCTGCGGTGCATCTGGGATTCGCATTTCCGATGCTGTGGCAGATGCTGAAATTCTTCGGATTTACAAATATGACATATCTTATAAAAACGACTGTGATATGTTTTGCGGTATTTGCGGTAATATATGCACTTGTATACAAGCTGACATCAAACGCGTATTACAGAATACTCACTGCAAAAGCTGAATAAAGCAGGGGGCAGAACCTTATTGATACTTTAGTGTTATTGATTCTAAGAACGTGTTGCACTAAGGTATAATTGTACATTTCGTATAAAGGAGGATAACATGAAAAGAAGAATTACTAAGGCAGCTGCCCTTCTTTTGTGCTTTGCACTTGTAATGCTCAGTCTGACCGGCTGCGGAAAAGGCGAGGCAGAAGAGGGACCGTATACCGCTTCAGCCGTTGATTCGGAATATTCAATGGCAGACGAAGTGGAGAAATTCCTTGAAGCAGTCGATACGCAGTACGGCTACGACCTTGCGTACAGGCTGTCGTATGATGATGAACTGTGGGACAACGAACTCGGATGGAGAACAGCCGGTTCGGATGCAGAACACAGAGCAGCAGACGTTATTGCTGAAGAAATGAAGGCAATAGGACTTGAGGATGTAGAAAAAGTAGGGACAGAATGTGACAAATTTCAGTTTAACGATGCGAGTCTTGCTGTTGCAGGTACAGACATAGAAGTTATGCCTGCTTCTTACCAGTGCTCGGGAACTGACGGCGATCTTACTGCTGAAATAGTGGACTGCGGCGCCGGAACTGAAGCTGACTACGAAGGAAAAGATGTGGAAGGCAAAATAGCTCTTGTGGGTGTTGACCAGGTCAATGAAAGCTGGATTGACAACTACATACTTCAGGCCGCTGAAGAAGGTGCTGCGGCGCTTGTGACATATTCAGTTGACGGTTACGGAAGAGCAGGTGATGATTCGGTTAATGTGCAGGATATATGTACAGGGGACATCATACCGACTGTTGCCATCTCAAAACAGGATGCAGATAAGATTATTGAAGCTGTTTCAGAAGGAAAAAACAGTGCTGTTCTTAATGTGGACGTTGATTTTGAAGTAGGCGGCGGCACAACATATAATGTCATGGGGACTATCAAAGGAAAGTCGTCGGAAAACAGAATCATTTTATCAGGACACTATGATAAGTACTGGTATGGATTCCAGGATGACTCCGCTGCAATAGGTCTTGTATTTGCAATTGCCAAGGCAATGAAGGATTCGGGATATGTTCCTGAAAATGATATCGTTGTTGTTGCCCATGGTGCAGAGGAATGGGGCGTGAGCGATTCTGTATTCGACTGGACAATGGGTGCATGGGGAATGATTGAAAAACAGAAGGACTGGCAGGGTACGACTCTTGCCATGTTAAACTGTGAACTTCCGGCATTCAGAACTTCAGATAATACGGTTGCGGCAGGATGTGTCCCTGAATTCAGGACAATCGTATCAAAACTTGTGAATGAAACAGGCCTTGTTGTTACATCGGGAGATGTCGCTATGGAGAGAAACTCATTTGACTCATCGACAATGGAAGACGGTGTTACATACAGATGGCACGGCGTTCCGTATTTTATCAACATGTTTGAGGATGAGGACTGGCTTCACGCAAACTATCATACTTCTTATGACAATGCGGACACATATGATGAGGATACATTCAGAACAAACATCAACTGGATGGGAGCACTTGCTATATATATAGATCAGACTCCGGCACTTGAACTTGACCTTACACAGGTTGCAGATGACATTGAAGCAAATCTTAACGAGTCGATAGATGCAGAGGCGGGAACAGATATCGAAGAGTACAAGGCATGCATCGATACACTCAGAACTGCAGCAGCTTCAGTCAATGAGCAGGCTGCGCAGATAAATGAAGAATACGAAAAAGCTGCTGCAGCAGGGGATGACGATGAAATGGCAGAGCTCAGAGAGCAGGGAAGAAAGCTGAACAGCAAGACGCTTGCTGCATTTGCTGCAGTACAGCCTGCATTCTGCAGAGTAGATGATTTTGCTGCATATTACGGACATCCAAACATGACTGCAAATGTTGAATATATTGACGGAACAATTGAAGGTCTTGAAAATGGAGTTTTATGGGGTGAAGAAGAAGACGGAGCCATGGACTACGCATGGCAGATCAACAGCGCGCTTGACTATAACTGGATGCTGTTCAGTAAAGGCGTGGCAGAGGAAGGTCTTGACCATTATGACCCTGATACGATGGATGCGGAAAAATCTCTGTGGGGATATCAGAGAACAGTTGACATTCTCAGAGTAGGTGACGCAACATATGAACTTTCAAGAATGGATGATATTGAAGGCGTTGATACAGAAAAATATATTGAAATCTACAAAAATGCGAGAGAAGAGGCTCTCGGATATATTCTGGAATACTGTAACAGCGAGATGAAAGCCATGAAAGAAATAGCTTCAATGCTGAACTAGACACATATTCACGACGCGGGAAATCCCGCGTCTTTTTTTGAGCTTGCATGTCAGTGCCAGGATGATTACAAAAATCATATAGTTTGATGTATTTTATCATCATTATTTTCCCGATGTCCTTCACTTTACTGCAAAGCCTGTAAAAAAATATGATATAATCACATCTGGACAGGAGTATAAATGGATATCGAATCGCTTTTAATGCTGTGTCTTTACATACTTATGATTCTGACAGGGTATGTCATCGGACACTGTTTAAAAAAGAAAAACAAAAACATAAAGTGGGTGTACAGGCTCCAGACAGCGGCAATCATTGCGATGGTTCTGCTGATGGGAGTGAGAATAGGAATGAACAGGGAAATTGCAGGTTCATTCGGTACAATAGGGGCGATGAGCTTCGTTTTCACTTTGATGGTCATGGCGGGAAGCGTTCTTGCTGTTCATGTTTCGAGAAAACTGCTTGGAATTGACAGAAGGGGGCAAAAGAGCAATGACTAGACAGATTCTGTTATCCGTAGCTGCGGGAATTATATGCGGATACTTTTTTATGCCGGAAACTGCATTTGGAATTGAAGTTTCACCGGTTCTGTCAAAGGCTGTATCTGCCGGTCTGTGTCTTATGCTGCTGCTTGTAGGCATAGACATGGGATATGAGGGAACAATCGTATCGAGTATAAGACAGGTCGGGCTGAGGGTTCTGCTGATTCCATTTACTTCAGCGGCGGGTGCCCTGGTGATGGCTTTTGCAGCATCGCTTATTCTTCCGATTGCCGCAGGCGAAGCTCTCGCTGTTGCATCCGGATTCGGATGGTATACACTGGCTCCGGCTATTATCATGGAGAAGTCAGAGTATATCGGAACGGTATCATTCATGCACAATGTTATGAGAGAACTCCTGGGTATAGTATTCATACCGATGGTTGCGAAGAAGATGGGATATGTGGAGTGTGCATCGCTTCCCGGGGCTGCTGCAATGGACACATGCCTGCCGATAGTCGAAAGAGCTACAAGCAGCGACACTGTGGTATATTCCTTCGTCACAGGTGTGATACTCAGCATACTGGTGCCATTGCTGGTACCCGTGTTCATATCGTTATAACAAAAAAGGAGAAATAAATAATGTCAAACGAAATGAGAAAATTTAACGGCAGTTCGGGATATGTAGCTGCTGATGAACTGATGAATTCTGTAAACATTGCTATGGCTTTACAGAAGCCGCTTCTTGTAAAGGGTGAACCCGGAACAGGCAAGACAATGCTTGCGGAAGCGATTGCGGAAGCGCTTGATATGGACCTTTATATCTGGTCAATCAAGTCAACAACAAAGGCGCAGGAAGGTCTTTATGTATATGATACAGTACAGAGACTTTATGATTCCCAGTTCGGAGAAGGTGACGTAAAGGATATCGCACAGTACATCAAGCTGGGCAAACTCGGTGAAGCATTCACATCGGAGAAGCAGTGTATACTTCTTATCGATGAAATCGATAAGGCTGACCTTGAATTCCCTAACGACCTTCTTTGGGAGCTTGACAAGATGGAATTCTATATCAACGAAACAAAAGAAACAATCAAGGCAAATACAAGACCTATCGTTATCATCACATCGAATGCCGAGAAGGAACTTCCTGATGCATTCTTGAGAAGATGTATTTTCCATTACATCGAATTCCCTGATCAGGAGAAGATGGAAGAGATTATAAGAGTGCATTACGGTGATATCGACAGGACTCTTGTAGAGAAGGCTATGGAAGCGTTCTATGACATCAGAAACATGAATGAAATCCAGAAGAAGCCTTCGACTTCGGAACTTCTTGACTGGATACAGGCTCTTATGATATCAGGAGTGGACTTCCAGAAAATCAAGGACGAGATACCTTTCGAAGGTGTTCTGCTCAAGAAGAATGAAGATATAGATATTATGCATGAAATAAAGGAAAAAGGATATTCTCTTAAGAGGTGGTAGTTACATGTTTTTGGAATTTTTTGACCTGCTGAGGTTGAGAGGTGTCAATGTAACGATCAACGAGTGGATGATGCTTATGGATGCCCTTGACAAGGGGCTGGCCAACTCATCGCTTACAGGTTTTTACTACCTGTGCAGAAGCGTGATTATCAAGTCAGAGACAGAATACGACAAGTTCGACCAGGTGTTTGCTGAATATTTCCAGAATGTCGCTGCGGTTGAGGATCTTCCTGAAGAATTCTGGAAGTGGCTCAGCGAAGATGTTCATGTCAGAGATATCTATGACAAGAGCATGGTTGACGGTTTCCTTAGAGATCTTGACGACCTTCTTAATATGTTCGAGGAAAGAAAGAAGGAACAGAAGGAAAGACATGACGAGGGAAGCTACTGGATTGGAACAGGAGGAAGATCTGTATTCGGTCACAGCGGATACCACGCAAGAGGTATTAGAACAGGCGGCACCGGCAGACACAAATCGGCAGTACAGGTTGCAGGAGAGAGAAATTTCTCTGACTTCAGAGATGACACTGTTCTGGACATTCGTTCTTTTCAGATGGCATTCCGTAAATTGCGTCAGTACTCGTCAAGAGTCGATGCGGAAAAAACAGAACTTGATATAGATGAAACAGTTGATAAGACATCACAGAATGCGGGAAGACTGGAACTCGTATTCGAAAAACCGAGAAAGAATACCGTCAAGGTGCTTCTTCTCATCGACTCTGACGGTTCGATGCTTATCTATTCGAGACTTTGCAACAGGCTGTTCCAGGCGCTGAGGAAGTCAAATCACTTCAAGGATCTGCAGACTTACTATTTCCACAACTGCATCTATGATGATCTTTACACTACGCCTAAGTGCAAGCAGTGGGAAAGTGTTAAAACAGAATCCGTTCTCAGAAATCTTTCGGGCGATTACAAGGTTATCTTTGTGGGTGATGCCACAATGTCGCCGCTTGAGCTTATGAGAAAGGGAGGAAACTCGATTATAGGGCTGTATAACAGAGAACCGGGCATCGAATGGCTTCGCAAGTTCGACAGAAAGTTCAAAAAGAAGATATGGCTTAACCCTATAGCCGAGCATTCATGGAGTACAGTATACGGCAGAGAGACAATAAGGGAAATCCGTGAGATATTCCCGATGTTCCCGCTTACACTCAGCGGTCTTGAACGCGGTATCAAGAAGCTCCTTGTAAACAAGTGAATACATGAGAATCAGACCTGCCCGGCAGGTCTTTTTTCTTACTCTGAAAAAATATCTGTTCATATGTTCTTTTTTATGGTAATATATTTATGTGCAAACATTTGTTTGCTGAGTTTTGATGATGAAACCGCATTTGGCAGATTGTTAAGGAGGAACAGTGCATGTCTGAAAAATCAAGAGAACGCGAAAGGCGTATTCTCGACTTCATGAAGAAAACAATTAAACACAAGGGATATCCGCCTACAGTGAGAGAAATCTGCGAGGCGTGTGAGATAAAGTCAACTTCCACAGTGCACAAGGACATAGAGAGCCTTGTATCGCAGGGTCTTCTTGTCAAGGATCCGGCCAAGCCTAGAGCGCTTGTTGTTCAGGACAGCGAGATGGAAGACAGACTGGCAAGACCTGATGTTATAGATATTCCTGTGATAGGCAGAATTGCTGCAGGAACGCCTATTCTTGCTGAACAGAACATAGAGGACAGCTTTCCTCTGCCTGCAAGATTTATGGGAAACGGGAATAATTTCCTTCTCAATGTCAAAGGTGAAAGCATGATAGAAGCAGGAATTCTTGACGGGGACTATATTCTTGTTGAACAGACACAGGATGCGAGGAACGGAGAGATAGTGGTTGCTATGATCGACGGTTTTGAAAGTGAAGCTACTGTCAAGACTTACTATAACGAGGGAGACCATGTCAGGCTTCAGCCGGAGAACTCGTCAATGAGCCCTATAATTGTAAACGACGTTAAGATACTGGGCAGAGTCAAGGGTGTGTTCAGATACTTCTGATAAAGTCAAGTTAATACGTTTAGATGCAATAAGGCTGTCACTTGATGTGGCAGTCTTTTTTCTGCTCCTATTTATGAAATTGCTTACATTTTAACAGGAGAGAGCTATCCTGATCTGAGCCCCAGATATGAGTTCAGCAACGTGACCGGAGGACTTGAGAATATACGGCTGTACAGCAAGCTTGATCTGGAGGAATGGATAAGCATACTTTACGAGGTTGACGAGAAGAAAAGATTCGGCTCTTCGGCAAGACTTATCGCTTCGGTTATGGGCTCATCCCCTTCTGAACTTGCATACATTGCCAGAAAGGTGGAAAGGACAGGTGTTGACGGAATTGAAATGGGTCTTGCATGTCCCATGGGCGAGGGACCTGCTGTGGTTGCGGGAGATCCGGACAAAGTATATGAATATGTAAAGACAGCATGTGACGCGGTGAGTCTTCCCGTATCGGTCAAGCTGAGTTCATCGTGTGCGAATCTGCCTCTTATCGTCAGGGCATGCATCATGGCGGGCGCGAAGGGCGTAAGCGCCATTGACACAGTCAGAGGCATCCTGAGTATAGATATTGAAAATATGAAGGCGGGACTTCCTACGTACGGAGGTTACTCGGGTGCTCCGATACGCCTCATAGGGCTTTCGACTGTTGCCGGGATTGCCCAGACAAGCAGCATACATGTTGTAGGAATCGGAGGAATAGAGAATTATGTCAATCTGATTGAATACATTATGGCAGGAGCAAGTGCGGGAGCGGTGGGCACCGGGATTTTGCTCAGGGGATATGATGCTGTAAGTGAGATAGTTGAAGGGTTTGACAGATGGACAGGGGAGCAGGGAATTGCGGATATTGAAGATATACGGGGTGCAGCTCTTTCATCGCTTCGCTCTTTTGAGGAGCTTAAAGTGGAGAGCAAGGTGGCACAGACCTGCATTACCTGCCAGGACAGTGAATGCGGTAAATGCGTAAGCTGCTGTCTTGATGATGCCGTAACGTTTGACGGTGTTGTTTCTATTAACAAGGAAAGATGTACAGGATGCGGTTTATGCATATCCATATGCCCGGAAAACAGGCTCAGACTGGTCTGGAAATAGAAAAAAATATGGATATCGGGCTGAGATTTTGGTATAATCTTATAGGTTATATTTTGATTTTAGGAGGAAAAGCCATGTTATCAAAGAAGGTAGTAGAATTACTTAACGATCAGGTTAATAAGGAGTTTTATTCAGCATATCTTTATCTTGATATGTCAAACTATTACAAGAATGAGGGACTTGACGGTTTTGCAAACTGGTACAAAATCCAGGCACAGGAAGAAAGAGACCATGCTGTATTATTCATAGAGTATCTTCAGCAGAACGGAGAAGCTGTAGTTCTTGAAGCTATAGGAAAGCCGGACAAGGAGTTTTCAAAGTTCACAGATCCTCTTGAAGCCGGAGCTGAACATGAGAGATTTGTTACAGGTCTTATCCACAACATCTATGCTGCGGCATATGATGAAAAGGATTTCAGAACAATGCAGTTCCTTGACTGGTTTGTAAAAGAGCAGGCTGAAGAAGAAGAAAACGCTGACGATCTCATCAGAAAGTTCGAACTTTTCGGTGGAGACAGCAAAGGTCTTTACATGCTTGACAACGAACTTGCTGCAAGAGTGTATTCAGCGCCATCACTTACAGTTTAAGAACCATGCCTCCGTTTTTACGGAGGTTTTTTTAAAAGGTATTGACTGTTAATGGTTTTTGCTCTATCATACTAGTGAACTTAATATTATGTCTTCAGGGCAGGGTGAAATTCCCTACCGGCGGTAGAGCCCGCGAACCTAACAAGTTAGGCCGATTCGGTGAGATTCCGGAGCCGACAGTATAGTCTGGATGGAAGAAGATTATTAGTATCTTAATAGGATATGTTTTTGTGTTTGCTCTGAAATGTTGTATGCATTTCAGTTTTTTATTACGCATCTGCAGATTATCTTTGCCCTGCTTTTTTGCAGGGCTTTATTAATTTGAAAGAAGGAAAAAAATGGATGAAAGACAATATATGGAAAGGGCCATTGAGCTTGCAAGAAAGGGCAGCGGATGGACAAATCCAAATCCAATGGTCGGTGCAGTCATAGTCAGGGACGGAAGGATTATAGGGGAAGGATATCACATGAAGTACGGTACCCTTCATGCAGAGAGAAATGCCATCGCATCGCTTACAGAGTCAGCTGAGGGAGCAACTATGTATGTCACGCTCGAACCATGCTGCCATTACGGCAAGACGCCGCCGTGTACTGAAGCGATTATCGAAAACAGGATTGCAAAGGTTGTTATAGGGTCATCGGATCCCAACCCTCTCGTTGCAGGCAAGGGAGTAGCAATTCTGCGCGATGCGGGGATAGAGGTTGCCGAAGGTTTCATGAAGGAGGAATGCGACAGGATTAATACTGTATTCTTTCACTATATAACCAGAAAGACACCTTACGTGGTCATGAAATATGCGATGACCGCAGACGGCAAGATATGCACCAGGACAGGAGAGTCTAAATGGATTACTTGTGAGGATTCGAGAAATCTTGTTCAGCTTATGAGGCATAAATACATGGGAATAATGGCAGGAATAGGGACTGTTCTTGCTGATGACCCGATGCTGAACGTGAGGATTAAAGGATGCAGGAGTCCTGTCAGAATAATATGTGACAGCAGTCTCAGGCTTCCGCCTGAAAGCAGGATTGCAAAAACTGCGGGAGAGTACACTACAATTGCAGTCTGTGCAAAGGCAGGCGAAAACAGAGCGCTGCTGGAAGAGATGGGGGTAAAGGTTATACAGTGCCCGGGCGATGATGGAAGAATAGATCTGAGAAGGCTTATGGTGATTCTCGGAGAGATGGGAATAGACAGTATCCTTCTTGAAGGGGGAGGAACTTTGAACTACAGCGCGCTTGCGGCTGGGATAGTAAACGAGATTCAGTGCTTTATAGCGCCGAAGGTGTTTGGTGGAGCTAATGCAAAATCACCTGTGGAAGGAATCGGAATAGAGTTTCCTTCCGAATGCTTTAAGCTGAAATATGAGAACATGACAAGTATCGGGGATGACATCCTCGTGAGGTATCTTGTCGGGGAGGAATAGATGTTTACAGGCATAGTAGAGGAAAAGGGGAAGATAAAGAGAATAAGTTCCGGAGGTGTTTCGGCTGTTGTAGAGATAAGCGCCTGCAAGGTACTTGAGGGCACTAAGCTGGGAGACAGCATAGCAGTAAACGGAATATGCCTTACTGTCACATCAATCGGCAGGGATTTTTTCACTGCAGATGTTATGGCAGAGACAATGAGAAGAACGAGCCTTTCCATGTGCAGGGCAGGCTCTGAGGTAAATCTCGAAAGAGCTATGGCAGCAGACGGCAGATTCGGAGGCCATATAGTATCAGGACATATAGACGGAACAGGAACAATCGCATCGATGAAAAGAGAGGAAAACGCTGTCTGGGTAAAGATAAGCGCCGGAAAACCAATTCTTGATCTGATCGTCGAAAAAGGCTCGATTGCAATAGATGGGATTTCACTTACTGTTGCGGAGATAACAGAAAGAGATTTTTCTGTTTCTGTAATTCCGCACACAGGGGAAGAAACAATACTGCTGTCAAAGAAACCGGGAGATCCGGTGAATCTTGAAAATGACATCATAGGGAAATACGTTCAGAAGCTTATGTCAGTATCGTCAGACGATGAAAACTCTGAAAGCGGTATAGGCATATCGATGGATTTCCTTAGGGAATGCGGATTCTAGAAAGAGAGGACTTTAAAATGAAAGAGAGAAAATACAACACAGTTGAAGAGGCGATAGAGGCGTTAAAACAGGGGAGGATCATCCTGTGCACAGACGATGCCGACAGAGAAAACGAAGGAGATATGATCTGTGCTGCAAGATATGCTACACAGGAGAATATCAATATTATGGCAGCCAGAGCCAAGGGGCTTATCTGCACACCGATGAGCTATGAGGTTGCACACAGACTTAATCTGCCGCAGATGGTTGAGGAAAACACAGACAATCACAGCACAGCCTTTACAGTTTCAATTGACCATATAGATACAACTACAGGAATTTCAGCTGCCGAAAGAGGATATACCATGCGAAAGCTTACAGATCCGGACACAGTGCCAGATGATCTCAGGAGACCTGGACATGTATTTCCGCTTGTTGCAAGGAAGGGCGGAGTTCTTGTGAGAAACGGGCACACAGAAGCAACAGTAGACCTGATGAGACTTGCAGGGCTTGAAGAAATAGGTGTTTGCTGTGAGGTAATGAGGGAAGACGGAACAATGATGAGAACCACAGAACTGTGGGATCTTGCAGATGAACTTGATCTCAGATTTATCACTATTCAGGATCTTCAGAACTATCTCAGAGAGCATGAAAGCCATGTAATTCGTGAGGCAGAAGCAAACATGCCGACGAAGTACGGTAATTTTACAGCATACGGCTTTATCAATGATATTACAGGAGAGCACCATGTTGCTCTTGTCAAGGGTGATATCGGTGACGGCGAAAATGTCCTTATAAGGGTTCATTCGGAATGTCTTACAGGCGATGTTTTCGGAAGCAGAAGATGTGACTGCGGAGACCAGCTGCAGAGAGCTATGATGCAGATTGAAAAGGAAGGAAGAGGAATTCTTCTGTATATGAGGCAGGAGGGAAGAGGAATCGGACTCATAAACAAGCTCAAGGCATATCAGCTTCAGGAAAACGGTTATGATACAGTTGAAGCGAACCTGGAGCTGGGATTTGCACCGGACCTCAGGGAATACTGGGTAGGAGCGCAGATTCTAAGGAATCTCGGTGTCAGATCAATGAGACTTCTTACAAACAATCCTGACAAGGTGTACGGGCTTTCGGGATTTGGCCTTTCTATCACAGAGAGAGTTCCGATTGAAATTGAACCTCAGGAGTTTGACAAGCTTTATCTCAAGGTGAAGAAGACAAAGATGGGACATATTTTCAATGAAATCAGAGTGGATGATTAATTCAGAAGGAGAAAAGAAATGATGAAGAAGATTGAAGGAAAAGTAGTAGCTAAAAAAGGCATGAAGGTTGCGGTAATAGGAGCGCGTTTCAACGAAATAATAGTAAACAAGCTCGTTGGAGGAGCTGTTGACGGCCTTGTAAGACATGGAGTAGAAGAGGACAACATAACTATAGCATGGGTACCGGGTGCATTTGAAATTCCACTTGCAGCACAGAAGATGGCAGCTTCCGGAAAATATGATGCAGTAATCTGCTGCGGTGCTGTAATCCGCGGAGATACATCACATTATGACCTTGTATGTAATGAGGCTGCAAAGGGAATCGCACAGGTTCAGCTTGCGACAGGAATTCCTGTAATGTTTGGAATTATAACTACAGAAAATATCGAGCAGGCTATAGCAAGAGCAGGAAGCAAGGCAGGAAACAAGGGATATGACTGTGCTTTATCGGCTATTGAAATGGTTAATCTTTTTGAGCAGATGTGATTATGAAACCTCTTCTAATATTTGACTACGACGGTACAATCCATAATACTATGGGAATCTACGAGCCTGCTTTCAGAAAGACTCAGGCAATGCTGGAAGAAGAGGGACTTCTCAGCCATGAGGATGTGTCATATGACAGAATATCAGGATGGCTCGGAATGAACTCTGTTGACATGTGGAATGATTTTGCTCCGGATCTTTCAGAGGATGTGAAGAAGAGAGCGAGCGAAAGTGTCATGAACATGATGTCTTTTGATATCCTTGAGGGGAAAGCATCCTGGTATGAAGGAGCTTCCGGCCAGCTTGACATTCTGAAGGCCGAAGGTTATACGCTGGTTATTCTCAGCAACTGCAGAATCAGCTACAGGGACGCTCACTGGAAAACCTTTGAAATGGATAAATGGTTCGACAGATTTTACGACTGCGAATCATTCGGGTTTAAGCCGAAAACAGAGATTGTCAGGACAATACTTGAGGAATACCCTGGAGAGTGCATTGTAATCGGAGACAGAAAAAGCGATCTGGAATGTGCCGTTTCATGCGGAGGAAGATTTGTAGCATGTCTTTATGGATACGGAAGGGATGGAGAACTTGACGGATCAGATGAATATGCGTATTCTGTATCTGATATTGCAGGCTGCATAGCCAGGATTGTCCAAAGGGATGAAGATACGAGACTGGGCAATCCGAGAAAACCTACAGGCAGTTTTGGAGTGAAAATGCTTGAGAGGATGAATGAGAGCCACAGCGCGCTTACCGACTGGGGACTTTCATTTGTAAAGATGGACAAGACAGCAGATGTGCTTGACATTGGGTGCGGCGGTGGAATGACACTTAAAAAACTGTCTGAGATGACAGAGGGAAGGGTTGTCGGAATTGATTATTCCTGCGATTCTGTAATGAAATCACGTGAAACTGTATGCGGAAAGGCTGAGGTCTTTGAATGTTCTGTTGAAAGCATGCCTTTTATGGATAACTCTTTTGACAGAATTGTAACAGTTGAGAGTTTCTATTTCTGGCCGGACCCTGCAGAGAATCTGAAAGAGGTGTTCAGAGTACTGCGTCCGGGCGGTGTTTTTCAGATAATATCGGATACTTATGATAATGGCAGACTCAGTGGAGCTGCCAGAAAGAATGTGCAAAAATACAATTTATTTGTTCCAGGACCTGAAAAACTTATGGAAATGCTTGATGATGCGGGATTTACTGATAATAGAATCCATTTGAAGGACGGCACGTCATGGATATGTTCAGAAAGTGGTAAAAAGTAATTGTTGTTTGATGGAAAAGAGACGGATTTTGTGCAATTGCCGTCTCTTTTCATGTGCAGAAAAAAAGGAACATCTATGCCGGATGTTCCCAATTCTGATTATATATGCATATACACGTGCATATTGTTTGCCTGTCTAAATATTATCACAATGAAATAATTTGTAAAGTGATGAATTTTTTTTAAGTAATGTTTTAATTCTCAAGCGCCCTGTTATTGTACTCTTTGCGGTAGTAGGTTATTTTAAGCGATACTGTTGAGCGGCGCGGAAGAGCGAGCGAAGTGACAGAGAAAATAACTATATTGACTAAAAAACCAATCAGAGCGCATATGCTTGTATCGAGCTGCCCTGTGATGTTGAGCAGGATGAGCGATATCTCGCCTGAGATAATACCTGCAATTGCAGCTTTGCTGTGAGATCTCTCCCAGAACAGCGCGCCTGCGGTAGGAACCATAAGCTGTGCAGTACCTCCCAGTGCGAATACCGCCAGGTCGAAAAACCCTTCAGACACCAGCACCATAAACGTGTATGAGATAAGGGAGATTACAATAATACTCCACTTGGCGATGCGCACAAGACGTGAATCAGGCGCTGTCTTGTCGATATATCTTCTGTATATATCAAGAGTGAATGTCGATGCAAGTGCATGGACCTGAGAATTGGCAGTAGAAAAAATGGCTGCAAAAATACCTATTACTATGAATATCGTAAAGAACGGATGAGCAAGTTTTGTCATCAGAACCAGAAGAATCGAGTCTGGTGCTGCTGTGTTTCCTGCGAGGATGATACATGCGCTTCCTGCAAGGAGAGTCCCAACAGATATTATGGATGTGAAACCAAGAAGGAGCGGAAGAATATTGAAATTGCTCTCGCTTTTTGCTGAATAGTTTCTTATCCAGAGCTGAGGACCCATGAAAGCACCTATAGGAACAATCATGAAAAGTGAGAACCACATCGGCACCTGTGCATTGTGCATGGCAACTTTCTCCGGGGATACATCTGCGAGAGTTCTGAAGATATACTCGATGCCGCCGGCTTTTTCAGCAAGGAAAACTCCGGATGCGAGCATGGCTCCGATGATGAGAATCATGTAGAATATATCTGTATATGCAACTGCACGAAGGCCTCCTGCCCAGAGGTAGATACAGAGAATGACGAAAAATATGATTCCTGCCATATAAGTGGAAACGGTATTTCCGGATATTATCTTGAATACTATTATTGCAGCCACAACCTGAACCTGCATGTATGCAAGTGTTGCGATGATATTGATAGCTGTTACCAGTATGTTGAGAGTTCTTGAATCGTAGATGTCATCAAAGAAATCCACACTGGTCATATACCCGTGTCTCTTTCCGTAAAACCATATCCTTCTTCCGACAAGCACAAACAGGATGGCGAAAAGCATATCCCATCCCACAGTTGTCATATAGATAGGGCCCCGCTCATAGAAATACTCTATGCCGCCCATAAATGCGAAGGCACTCATCCATGTTGCAAAGACTGTAGCATACATTGGCATTATGCCCATCTGTCTGCGCTGCACCATAAAATCGCTGCACGTTAGCACTGAACTGTTTCTTGCCTTCTCCCCTAGTATCAGGGGGATGAAGGAGAATATGCAGATTATTAAAACTACAATTGAATTTGTTACCATGACATCACCATTTCCTTGTTCAGTATATTCTAGCACAATATGACAGGAAAAGGGAGTATGAAGATTCAGCAATATATGGAAGCGGATACTGAATCTGTTGAAACATCTGACAGTTTTTGATAAACTTGACTCAAAGAACAATCGGTTAAGGGGACTATCTGATGATAAACAAGGCTGTCATGCTTATATTTGCAGTACTCATACTGCTGATTTCCATAGCATATTTCAGAATCTATCTCAAGAGAGAAGAGCGTTTTATGCAGATGTGGGGATATGCCTGGATAATATATGCCGTAGGAATATGCCTTTATCTTGCGTATACCCAGACGGGCAACGATCTTTTCCTCGAAATGCGCAAGGTTACAGATATGTACAATCTGATATGTCTTCTGCTGGGAAGCTATCTTATCTCACATACCAGAGTTCCTGAATACTGGGCCAGGTTCTCACTTTACATGACGCTGCTTGCAGTTGTGTGCATGATGTACAAGACTGAGCTTCTTACGTTCTATCTTCCCGTAATGGTTTTTCAGCTTGCTGTAACCGGGTTTATAGTATACAACATATTTATGAGATGGAAGCTCAAGAGAGAGCTTCAGATTCTTGTCTGCTTTGTGTTCTTCATATGGGGAGCGGGCAAATCGATGCTTTCTCTTGTTGAAGTGTTCATGAGTGACCTTTATGAGCACATTATTATAGAACTGACATTTGCAAATATTCTTAATTTCTGTATACTTACAATATATACAGCATATATTAAGGACAAATCGGAGATTACAGGTGATTTATACAAGAAGGTCGTTGACAATTCTGAAGATGCACTCTTTTATTTTTCTCACAATCCCCCTGCATATGAGTACATATCACCTGTCTGCCGTGATATAACAGGGTATTCACAGAACGATTTTTACAAGAATCCAAATCTTCTGATGACCATATCTCAGGACAAGAGTGTTGAAAATCTCATGTATGACCTTGTCGAGAACGGAGTTGAACGCGGCAAGATTACTTTTCAGATAAGTAAACGTGACGGAGAGAATGTATGGCTTGAGATGAAATGCAGCGCAATAATAGAGGATAACAGACCGATTGCAATGGAAGGTGTCCTCAGAGATGTTACTGCCGCTCATACAAGGTCTATGGAGCAGATAAAGACAACAAGAAGCAGAAACATGCTGTTTTCGTACATATCGCACGAGCTGAGAACACCGATAACATCTGTTGCCGGATATATCACAGCGCTTGAAGACGGCACATTTGCCACAGACGAAGAGCGAAAAGAGGCTATAGAGATTATCTCGTCCAAGACAGCAACTCTCAAGAAACTCATAGATGATCTGGACCAGATGTCCAAATTCGAAACTCATCAGTTTACATTTGACTTTCAGGTGTATAATGTCGGCGAAGTGGTAGAAGTCATGGTGGCTGGCAGTATAGGAGATATTGAGAAGAACAGATTTACAGTTGAGTTTGACTATCAGGATTCTCTTCTTTCGAAATATGAATTTGTTGTCGATCTTGAGAGAATCAATCAGGTATATACAAATCTTATAACAAATGCAATAAAATATTCCGGCGACAGCCGCAGAATATGGATATCTTTCGGACTTGACGATGTGAGAGAGAATTTCATCTGTTCAGTTAAGGATGAAGGTGTAGGAATTGCAGGAAGCGATATGAACCATGTCTTCGATTCGTTCTTCAGAGCGGAGACGAACACAAGCGCAACCAAGTATACTGAAGGCAGGGGCCTTGGGCTTTCTCTGAGCAGGGAAATTGTTCAGAGACACAACGGACAGATTTACGTTGACAGCATATACGGAAAAGGTAGCGTTTTCACTTTTACAGTACCACTGTTCAAGGAGGAGTAGTAAATGGCAAATGAGAAAATTTTGGTTGTAGATGATGAACATGCCATCAACAAACTTATCTGCTCGTATCTTCAGAAGGAAGCTTTTGAACCGATAGCTGCATATTCGGGCATGGAAGCAATGCAGTGCATAGAAAGCGAAAAGCCTGACCTTATCATTCTGGACATCATGCTTCCGGATATCGAGGGAACGGTGCTTTCACTTGACATCAGAAGAATATCCAATGCGCCGATTATTTTCCTAAGTGCAAAAACAAAGGAAATTGACAAGATTGTCGCCCTTTCTGCGGGAGGGGACGACTATATAACCAAGCCTTTTATGCCGGGAGAACTTATTGCAAGAATCAAAGCTCATATCAGGAGACAGAAGACTCTGGCGGCATCGTACGAAAAGATTACACCTAATGTTGTTGAATTTGACAAGGTAAAAATAGATTTTGACACACACGAATGTTATCTTGACGGAAAGGAAGTCAAGCTCACATCAAAGGAATTTGAGATTCTGAAGCTTTTTATAGATAATCCGCGCAAGGTATTTCCAGCTGAGCAGATTTACGAGACTGTATGGAAAACAAACTGTCTTGACAATGATGCGAGAACAGTAATGGTATATATCAGCACGTTGAGAAAGAAACTGGAATCATCAACTGCAAGTGCGAACTATATCATAAGTGTAAGAGGTGTGGGATACAAGTTCAACCAGTCACTTCTTGATGAATAGAGGGTTCTTGCCCCATGAGGTTCTATATCCGATGAACAGAATAATGCACATGTATAACCAGCATATTATAACGTATCCGTAGAGAAACGGAAACCCGAATATGAAGGGATATATCCTGTTGCATACGAAAAATATACCCGGTATTTCTATTGCCATAAATCCTATGATAATAAGTGCGGCTAGTATGATTCTTCTGTTTCGTACTGACATGGCATACCTCCTGAGCCCATTTTATACCACGCAAAATAAAATGTAAATAGACAAGACTTATCAAACCTCGACTTGTATGTTGAGGTTTGCTGTTATATAATAAAGATTGGTATTTTAACATACAGGAGGAGTAGTTTATGAAGAAAATAATGTCCGGAAATGAAGCCGTGGCAAGAGGCGCATGGGAAGGCGGTCTTGTTTTTGCTTCAGCGTATCCGGGAACACCGAGTACAGAAATACTGGAAAATATGCCTCAGTACAGAGAAGATATATATTCGGAATGGGCTCCGAATGAGAAGGTTGCTGTGGAAGCTGCCATAGGGGCGTCCGTTGCAGGGGTAAGAGCACTTGCTGCAATGAAGCATGTTGGAGTGAATGTGGCTGCAGACCCTATTTTTACAGTTGCATATACCGGAATCACGGGAGGTCTTGTTATAGTCTCTGCAGACGATCCGGGAATGCACAGTTCGCAGAACGAGCAGGACAACAGAAACTATGCGCAGGCTGCAAGACTTCTCATGCTCAATCCGTCAGACAGCCAGGAAGCCAAGGATTTTACCGCGCTTGGTCTCAGACTGTCGGAGGAATTCGACATACCTGTAATGCTGCATATGACAACAAGAGTATGCCACAGCAAGGGCATAGTAGAACTTGGCGAAAGAAATGCCGTTCCGCAGGTTCCGTATCAGAAGAACATCAGGAAATTTGTATCAGTGCCGGCAAACGCAAAGGTGAGAAGAGCTGACCTTGAAGTGAGACTTGCAAGAATGACAGAGTATTCAAACAGCTGCGAAATCAACAGAGCCGAATACTATGACACAAAAATAGGAATAATTACAAGCGGAGTTTCATACCAGTACGCAAAAGAAGTATTCGGAGAAGACGCTTCATATCTTAAACTGGGAATGACATTTCCTATGCCTATGGATCTCATCAGAGATTTTGCATCCAAAGTGGACAGGGTGTATGTAATAGAGGAAATGGATCCTTATCTTGAGAGAAACATCAGAGCTGCAGGTATAGAATGTACAGGCAAGGATGTTGTTCCGAAGTTCGGGGAGCTCAATCCTGACATCGTAAGAGAAGCGTTCTTCGGAACAAAGGCTGAAACGATCACAAGCGAAATGGCAGCTGTAGTAAGACCGCCGACACTTTGCGCAGGATGTCCTCACAGAGGATTCTTCTATGCGCTTTCAAAGAAAAAGGGTGTGATGATTACCGGAGATATAGGATGCTATACACTCGGTTCAGCAGCTCCGCTCAGTGCAATAGATACAACCTTCTGCATGGGAGGATCGATTTCAACCGGACACGGTGCAGCCAAGGCATACAAGATGTCCGGAGCAGATACCAAGGTAGTCGCATGTCTTGGAGATTCAACATTCTTCCATTCGGGAATCACATCACTTATTGATGCTGTATACAACAGTTCAGACAGCGTGTCGGTTATCCTTGACAACAGAATAACAGGAATGACAGGACATCAGCAGAATCCGGGAACAGGATACACTCTGATGGGGGATCCTGCAACTGAAGTCGATATTCCGGCATTATGCAGGGCAATCGGCATGAAGGACGAGAATATATATATCGTTAATCCTCTCAAGCTTGATCAGGTCAATGCGGCTCTTGATGAAGCAATCGCAAAGGACGAGCCTACAGTAATCATAACAAAGTGGCCGTGCATACTGAAGAAATTTTCGCAGCAGGACAGAGAAGACTTCGATCTTTCGCCTAAAAAGTGTGAGGTTGATCAGGATCTTTGCAGAAAGTGCGGAATGTGTTCAAAGACAGGCTGCCCTGCAATCTACACAGGCGATATCGTAAAAATCAATGAATCAAGCTGCACAGGCTGCAGTGTATGTGCGCAGGTCTGCCCGTTTGATGCAATAAAGGAGGCGTAGGATATGAGTGAAGTAAAGAGCATAATTCTTGTAGGAGTAGGCGGACAGGGAACTATACTTGCAAGTAAGATTTTATCCGAAGGTCTTATGAGCGCAGGGTATGATGTGAAGATGAGCGAGATTCACGGAATGAGCCAGAGAGGCGGAGATGTTTCAACTCAGGTACGTTTTGGAGATAAAGTATATTCGCCTATAGTCGGCAAAGGCCAGGCCAATGTTATAGTTGCATTTGAGAAGATGGAAGCTCTCAGATGGATTGAGTATCTTAAGCCTGACGGAAAGATGGTAATAAATGATTTTGAAATTCCATCTGTTCCGATTCTCATGGGAACTGCGGAATATCCTGAAGGAATAATAGAGGAACTTTCATCCAAGGCTGACACTCTTGTTTTCAGGGCTGCTGATATTGCAGATGAACTTGGCAATTCCAAGGCAATGAACATCGTTCTTCTGGGGGCGCTTGTCAAGGCTCTCGGTGTAGAGGGAATAGACTGGCATGAGATTATTTCAAAGAATGTCAAGAAAGGATTCGAAGAGCTTAATATCAAAGCATTCGAAGCAGGTTATGCGTTATGATTTCAAAAAAAGTTAAAGCCGGCGTTGAAGGAGGTTCGGCTATAAGGGCACTGTTTGAAGAGGGAAAGAATCTTGCGGACAGATACGGAGTCGAGAATGTGTGTGATTTCAGTATCGGAAATCCGAATATAGCACCTCCGGCAGCATTTAAGAATGCCATAATAGACATTCTCAATGAGGAGGACCCGGTATTTGTGAACGGATATATGAACAATGCGGGTTATGAACAGGTGAGACAGGCTGTGGCAGACAATCTGAACAGAAGATTCGGCACATCATTTGGCATATCAAATATTATAATGTGTGTAGGTGCGGCTTCAGGTCTCAATGTTATTTTCAAAACGCTTCTTAACCCCGGTGATGAGGTTATTGCGTTCGCACCGTATTTCCTGGAATACAGAAACTATGTTTCAAACTATGACGGAAAACTTGTCGAAATACCGGCAAATCCGCCGGAGTTTCTTCCGGATATAGATAAGTTCAGGGCTTCAGTAACACCTGCAACCAAAGCAGTCATCATTAACAACCCTAACAATCCTACAGGCGTTGTATATGGTGAGGATACGATAAATGCCATTGCTGATGTAATGAGAGAAAAGGAAAAGGAATACGGAACATCAATCTACCTTATTTCCGATGAGCCTTACAGAGAACTTGTTTACGACAGTGAGACAGTGGTTCCTTATCTGACAAAACACTATCACAACACAATAGTAGGTTATTCATTCAGCAAGTCGCTTTCGCTGCCGGGAGAGAGAATAGGATATATAGTAATTCCGTCAGAGATTGATGACTATCAGGATGTGTTTGACGGAGCAGTGCTTTGTACCAGAATTTCAGGATTTGTCAATGCGCCGTCACTTGTTCAGCTGGCTGTTTCAAGATGTCTTGACGAGACTGCCGATATTGGTTTCTACGGCAGGAACAGAGATATGCTTTACAACGCGCTGACAGAGATAGGATTTGAATGCGTCAAACCTGAAGGAGCTTTTTATATGTGGGTAAAGACACCTGTGGACGAAGCGGAATTCGTGGCACTGTGCAAGAAGCATCTGGTGCTTGTTGTTGCCGGATCAGGGTTTGCAGGTCCGGGATATGTGAGACTTGCCTACTGCATTTCACCTGATGTGATTGAAAAGTCAATTCCTAAGTTCAAAGCTATCATGGATGAGATTAAGCATAAGTAATTATGAAGATGCGGCAGATGAGCCGCATCTTTTGCATATCTATGGTATAATTAGTCAGGAGGATTGTGAAAATGAAGAGAATTCTTGTGCTGGTAGCGATTCTGACTGTCATGACAGCTCATACTGCGTACGCGTATGAGGAGTTTTTTCATGATGACAGAATAAGCATCGATATTCCGGACGGATTTACTGCTGTGACCGGGGAATATGAAGCGGGAGACTTTGTGTCTGCAGGATATATCATATCCGATGACGGCAATGAGTATGCCCAGGTTTTCGGCATGCCCTACGACGGCGAATTCGATTATCTTTTCAGTGAAGAGGATGCAGAGGATTTCTACAATGCCCGGGGAATGCAGGTGCTCAGAAGCTTTTTTGAAGAGCAGTCTGATGATGTATATACTGAAGCACCGGGGTTTTTCGAAGGAGAGAAGTCAAACTTCATGTTCTGCACAGTGAGACTTTCTGAAAATGACAGTCTGTATGGATATGTATTCATGCTGCCTGAAGATAATTCTATACAGTTCATACTGTTTCGGGGTTTTAGCCTGAAACAGGCACAGAATATGGCATCAACGTATGAGTCATACGGGTTTTATGACAGAAAACCGGCGCTTTACGAAGGAAGTATCAGTACGATTGTCAATTCGGCGGTGCTTGCTGCTGCTGTGGCGGTATGCGCATCATTTATTGCAGCCGTTATACGTATGAGGAGAAAGAGACTATCTGGTTTTTCCGCAGCTTCATCAGTGAGGAGGGGACATTCCGGTGGAAAGAACAGGGATGCAGAATCTGCGGACGACATGACGACATACAGCACATGCACTTATGAGGAAAGCCTCCGGACTCTGTACAGATCCGGCCTTCTGACAAAAGACCAGCTTAATGAAATGATTGAAAAACACAGAAGGGAATGATGAATTATGAGTATTGATATTCTTGCAGTTGTCTGGATTTCGGCAGCCGTTGTATTTGGAATCGCCGAAGCGATAACGATGGGTCTTACGACCATATGGTTTGCAGGAGGTGCTGTAGCGGCGGCAGTTTCGGCCATGTTTACAGACAGCATTCTGATTCAGGTGATAGTGTTTATTGCCGTTTCATCTGCTTTGCTTGCAGTAACAAGACCGCTTGTAAAAAAGCATCTGAATAACAGGACTGAGAAGACGAACATCGAAGCACTTGCGGGGATGGCTGCAGTTGCAGTGAGCGATATTGACCCTGTTTCCGGAGGCGAGGTTAAGGCAGACGGCAAGGTATGGCGGGCATCGTGTGATGTTTTTGTGCCGGAGGGAGAAATAGTTAAGGTTGAAGACGTTAAGGGTGTTACTCTAATAATAAGCAGGGAAGGAGACTGATTATGATTGCGAAAATTGTTATTGTTATTATTCTGGCGGTTCTTGCACTGATGATTATTGTTAATAACATCAGAATTGTGCCGCAGGCAAATGCATTTGTAATAGAAAGACTTGGGGCATATTCTCAGACATGGCAGGTGGGACTCCATTTCAAGATACCGTTTATTGACAAGGTTTCGAGGAAGGTATCACTTAAGGAGCATGTGATAGATTTTCCTCCTCAGCCAGTTATAACCAAGGATAATGTAACGATTGAGATAGATACTGTTGTATATTTTCAGATTACAGATCCGAAGCTTTATGCATACGGTGTGGAGAATCCCATGGCTGCAATAGAGAATCTTACAGCAACGACACTGAGAAATATAATCGGTGAGCTGGAGCTTGACGGAACTCTTACATCAAGAGAGGTAATCAATTCCAAGATAAGAATTGTTCTTGATGAGGCTACCGATGCATGGGGTATCAAAATCAACAGGGTTGAAGTTAAGAATATTATTCCGCCGAAGGATATCCAGATGGCAATGGAAAAGCAGATGAGAGCCGAAAGAGAGCGCCGTGAGGCGATTCTTCGTGCGGAAGGAGAAAAGAAATCTGCAATTCTTATAGCAGAGGGAAACAAGGAGGCTGTTATACTTGAGGCGGAAGCAAGGAAAGAGGCGCAGATAAAATCGGCAGAAGGTGAGGCCCAGGCCATTCTTATGGTGCAGAAGGCAACTGCTGACGGTCTGAGAATGCTTGCCGATGCCGACGCAACCAAGGAGGTTCTGACTCTCAAGAGCATAGAGGCATTCGAAAAGGCAGCGGACGGTAATGCGACAAAGATTATAATTCCTTCGGAGATACAGGGCATAGCAGGTCTTGCAAGCTCTATAACTGAAATAGTTAAAAGTGAATAAAAGCGATATGTCACGGGAATCGGAAACGGTTCCCGTATGTTTTACTTGAAATAAGCAAAACAGGTAGATACAACATATCCGATTTTCTTTTCAATGATCTTCAGAAGCAGAAGCGAAAGGAAGCAGGTAAGGAAATGCGCATTAATTCTGTCATCATTTCTAAGATAAACAGGTCTTGCCTTGAACTCTGACTTCATGGTTCTGAAGGTGGCTTCAATCTGCCATCTCATTTTGTTAATGTGTATGATTTCTTTGATATCCTTTTCAAGTGTTGTGCACACTCCATATCCCCATGCAGCCTCGGTAAGTCTGCTGTTCTACAGATTTGGAACGAAGAAGTCTATCTATGACATTATAGGTGTTAATACCAATTTTGTTAGCCCAGTTACGAAACCTGTCGCCGTTCCACTCAAGATATCTCTGGTGGTCTTGCGGCATATGCTACGTAACTGTGGAATACTGGCCTTTGCGGCCATACATTCTTCTATGGCTGGCAATACGTTCACCTTTGTAAAATATATTAATAGCGTTTTCTGTTACCTTCACATCAACCTTGTGCCGGATATACTCAAAAGGGCATGTTCTCCTTTTTTTCGAAGGATTTATGTGGTATAGTATAATGTATGCAATTGTGAGGTACATGCGAAAGGATTTAGAGATTTCCTGCATATTTTGTAGCAGTAGGAAATTTTATTCAAGCAGTGAGATTCTGGTGATGCGTTGCGGAGACGACTGATGAATTAAACTGAGAATTGTATCTAAAAAATCCTGATTGTGATTATGGCAGCTTCAGAGATTGAGAAAACATATATGTGAGTTATTCTTGCGTGGCATTTTTGTGAAATGATGCACAAGATAATCTTGGGAATAACATAATAGAATATAATCGGCAAAGCGTCTATATTGATGTGACGCAAGGCACTTAGAAACGTGCTATACGTATTATTTAGCTGTACTTTATGCATTGTCGATATGACAATGCTTTTTTTGAGAATTTGGGAGTATATGTTGATTATGGCAAGAAGAACGAAGAAATTAATATCGATATTATTATCAATTCTGATTATTATAACGGTATTTCCTTTAAATTCATTCGCAGAAGGAGAGCCTATAAGTTATGTTCAATCCGGATATCTTTTGGACGGCGGATTCGAAGAACAGATGCAGTTTACCGAAAGCTATAAACAGTATATTCCTGATGCGGCAAAGCCATGGCAGACGACTGCCTATGAGAAGAAAATTGAGCTCTTCAGAAAGAATAACGGAGTATATATCAAAAATGTTATTCTGGCTCCAAGTAAGGGTGAGTATGCTGCTGAGCTTAATGCAGATGAGGAGAGCTCTCTTTATCAGATTGTAAATACAGAGCCTTCAAGCCTTTATGAATGGGGGCTTGATCATGGTGCGCGAACTTCAAGTGAAACTATGGCGCTTGTAATAGGACCGAATCAGCCATATGCTCCTAGCAAGAGCTGGGGTGAAGGGTATGACAAATCTGAACTTAACAGTGCCAATCCTACACTTAAGACAGGATACAAATATGGCAGAGACCAGATGATGCAGATGGTTGACTGGCTGAAAGCAACTGGACATATCGGTTCTACATCTGCCAATAACGGAATAGCCAATGGTGGCAAAGCAATAATACTATACAGCAAGAAATTCGGTGCAAACGGTACCTTTGCAGATAATGCGGATAATCAGCCCTTCAGTATGGAGCCAAGTCCGATATATACTGAAAAGTGGTATATATGGCTGATGACTGACCATAATACAACAACATCAGGGGAAACTAATCCTTGGGGGCATTATGGTTGTAATGGTGATTCCTCTGCAGGTGAAGGGTCGATAGATCTTAGCAGATATTATCTTTATACTGTTCCACCTGCGCAGACAAAAACTCTGTTTGCTTTTACTTCTGTAGATAATCAGCCAAGCGCGGGTGCTAATTATCCGGATCCTACGTTTGGTAATTTCATAGATGATGTAAATTTCAGACTGTATCGTTTACTGTCAGGAAGCTCGACTTATCATGGAAGTGTGATAATTAAATCCAGTGACGGAAGCGGAAGTGAAGAAGGAGCATCTTCAGGACATGAAGTTACTGCAGGAAACAGTGTGTCCACATACGTTAAGGATGGTCAGCCATTAGAGATAAAGGCAGTTATTAAAGCGGATGAAAAGGCCAATGTAAGATTCGCAGGTGCATACTGTACTATTCAGAATACAGAGGGCACAGGCAGTACAACTTCATTTATTTCAACGAAAGACGATGGTACATGGCAGGTGACTCAAGCCGAAAACGGAGATTTGGTTTATACACACACTTTGAGCAGTGTAAAGAGTGCAATCAGTCTTCACTTTATTTTTATTAAGAATCCTCTGATTACTTATGATGTTAATGGCGGAAAACCATATAAATGTACAGAAAACGGTTCAAATGTATCAACAGAACCTGATTACATATATAGTTTTATGCCTGCTGCAGATGAAAGTGGAATAAAATTTATCAGTCCTTACACATCGCATGAGCCGGAAGGATTAAACGACGGATGGAAATTCATGGGATGGAAGATGTTTGATGATAATGGAGAACGGGAGCTTCTGCCAGGAGTTCATACAATAGCATGTAACTATAGGCAGGAAGGCACCGAAAGCCTCGTTACAACGCAGAATTTCCTGATAATAGAAGGAAACAATACCTTTAAAAAAACAAGTGTTGAAAACACAGAGACTAGCTACGGAGTCGAGTGGTCAACAGATACTAAGCCAGTATACAATTATAATGCAACAGGCCTGTCTTTTGTAGCGCAGTGGAGATGGAGGCAGGTTTTCGTTCCACAGACTGATTCAGGCACCGGGTTTACAGACAGTGATACAGGAGGAACTGTATCTGTTACAAGTGTGACAGCTGAAGATGATGAGAACTATAACGGTGCTTATACTGCAAAGGGTGCAAAAGCATATTTTGCCGGAGAAAACGAGACGGTTATAGCTTCGGCAACTGCAAATTCCGGCTACTATTTTGATGGCTGGTATGATGAAGACGGTAATCAGGTTGCGTCTACCCAGACTTTACAATACGTTCAGAGTAAAGAATCGGTTAAGACATATTACGCGAGATTTGTTAAACAGTATACTCAGAAGTTCATTCGCCAGATTAAGGACGGGGATACATGGAAAGATCTTGCAGTTAATGATGAAACAGTTCCTGTTCTTGATCATGCAAGTTATGAAGTGGGACCTGGTACTGTTGTGAGTTCTACTGCTTCAAATAATTCAGCTTACGGAGTAAAAGGATGGTACAACGAAGAGGGAAATGCTGTTGATGCATCCATGATATCCAATGACGGGAAGACCTTAAGATATAGCGTAACAGGTAATGCAACATATTATGTAAGATATGAAAAAGCCGTTCGGATTGATTTTAAAATGCAGTATGTTGATACAGATGGCAGCATCACCTCATCTGACAGTTACGGCTCTCTCAGCAAAACATCCGTAGATGCAATACCGGGAGATATAGTAAAGTCAAAAGCATACCCCAATAAAGGGTATAAGTTTATTGGCTGGTTCACGGGGGAGGATGCGAGTGCACCTCAGGTTAATGATGTTGATTCACAGGACCCGAATACTATAACTCCGCAAGCAACATCTGATCCTGTTAAAACGTATTATGCAAGATTTGCTCCAAGGACAGATACAAAATATGTAGTAAATCATATTTTTAAAGGATTTGAAAGCAACGGGAACGACAAAAAAATATCATATACATACTATGGCACTACGGGGGAAACGGTTACGCCTTCTGCATTAGATCCGGCTACCATGGGAAAAAGCTATGAGGGATATACATACGTTAATGGCATTACATCCAGCAAAATCAATGCTTCAGGGACTACGGCCTTTAATCTTAATTATACGAAGCAGGCTGTAAACCTGAAGTATGACATAAACAAACCTGACGGGGCATCAGGAGAAGGTTCAGTTGATGATACTTCAGGGTATGCAGGCTGGAATGTGAAAGTCAGCGGAAACCAGTTTACTTTGAGCGGGTATACTTTTAATGGATGGAATACTAAACCTGACGGTTCAGGCATTGAGTATTCTCCAGATGACAATTATCTGATGCTTCCAATGGAAGGAGAGCAGAATCCAAATGTACTCTATGCACAATGGGCGGCTCAGTCATCTGTAAAATACACTGTGCAGCATATTAAACTTGATAAAAACGGATATGTAAAGGCACAGGAGAAACATGAATATTATGGGACAACAGATGAATTGGTAACGATATCCCATAAGAATTATCCAGGATATACTTATCAGGCAGGTTATAACGATAAAGGGCATACGACTGTCGCTTCCGGAAAGATATTAGAAGATGGAAGTCTCGTACTGACGCTTTATTATACACCGGATCCTGATAATCTGACTTACAAGGCTAACGGCGGTAACGGAGCAGATGATATTCAAACCGGTGTTACAGATGAGACGGTTACAGTAAAAGATGGAAGCGTATTCACAAGAGCAGGATATACATTCACAGGATGGAAAACACCGGGAGGAACGGAATACTCTGCAGGTTCCGATTATACACTTAAACCAGGTGATGATATTCTTATTGCCCAGTGGAGAGCAAATAGCGATACCGCATATCGTGTAATACATTACACTGTATCTTCTGATGGCATGTCCAGTACGCAGTACAAGGCGGAGGATTTTAGCGGAACCACAAACAGCACCGTTAAGGCATCCCCGATTCCTATTGAAGGATATGAATACAGGGCAAACCTTAATGCAAACGGAATGATGACCGTCCATACAGGTGTAATTGCCGGTGATGGAAGCCTTGTTCTTAAACTTTATTATGTTCCGAAAATGTATAAGCTGACATATAAAGCAAATGGAGGTATCGGAACAGAAACATTTACTGAAGGTTATTATCGTGAAAATGTTTCTATCCTGGATAATATGTTCACAAGAGAAGGATATACATTCACAGGATGGAATACAGATATAAACGGAAGTTCAGAAGGGGCTTATAAACCATCTGATTCCTATACATATGGCAGTTCCGATGCAATACTATATGCGCAGTGGAAAGCAAATACAGATACTAAGTATAAAGTAGAACACTATAAGTTATCAGCGGACGAAAGCAGCGCAGTACTTGATTCTACTGAAACATTGACAGGAACAACTGATACCATTGCAACGGCAACAGCGAAAACAATTTCAGGATATACATATGTTTCTGGCTTTGATAATGGAGCAGATATAAGCGAGGTAAAAAGCGGAACGATAACCGGTGATGGCAAGCTTGTGCTGAAACTCTATTATAAATCAGGTGCTTCACTAATCTACAAGGCAAATGGTGGTACAGGGGCAGATGTTACGAGAAATGGAGTTGTTAATCAGTTCCTGACTGTTGAAGACAATTTCTTTACAAGAGCTAACTACAGTTTTTCAGGATGGAATACCAGTGCTGATGGAAGCGGTGTCGCTTATACACCAGAAAACCAGTTTAAACTGACTGCCGGAACCAATATTCTGTATGCCCAGTGGATAGGAAATACAACTAAGCTGGTCTATAAGGCAAATGGTGGCACAGGGGCTGATGTTGATGAGAGCGGCCCAATCGGAACAGCTTTATCAGTAAAAGACAATCTGTTCGTAAGAGATGGGTATACTTTCAGAGGATGGAACACTAAAGCAGACGGGACAGGAATTTCTTATGCTCCAAGCAGCTTATATGTGCTTACTGAAGGTGAAAATGTCCTTTATGCGCAGTGGGAAGCGATTCCTGTAATACCAGGATACGTTGAAACTACACTTACGTATAAACCTAATGGCGGCAGCGGAAGTGATGTTACTGTAAATGGTATTGCCGGTGACATTGAAAAGGTTAAGGATAATCCATTCAGCAAGGAAGGATTCACCTTCACAGGATGGAACACTAAGGCCGATGGGACAGGTGTTACATATACTGAAGGATCAGAATATGTTCTTACAGAAATCCCGGGAGTGCTCTATGCACAGTGGGAGAAAATCCCGGAACCGGTAATTACAACATTAACTTACGAGGCTAACGGTGGAAAAGGAAAAGCCATTACTGTTTCTGGTGAAGTTGGAACAGCAATGAAGGTGAAAAAGAATCCTTTCAGTAAGAAAGGATATGTATTTATCGGGTGGAATACCGCACCTGATGGCGATGGTGTATCATATGCTGTAGGATCAGAATATATACTTACTGAAGGTGATGATATTCTCTATGCTCAGTGGGAAGAAGAAATCAAGGAGGATGAGGACAACTCGGGAGACGATAATAATCATGGTAATCATAAACCGGCAGAAGGAATGAATGCAGGTTCAAATGGAAATGGAACTGGTGAAGAATCTGGACAGATTGCTAAAACTGGTGACAGTAGCGGCTTAGTGATTTGGCTGAGTCTTCTGATTGCTGCGTCCTTGGCACTCATTGCGGCATTAATCAGAAAAAGGAAGTATTACCGTTAGTATCTGAGAATGACTGAAATCAATTCCTTCTCTCAAGAGCATAGAGGCGTTCGAAAAGGCAGCGGACGGTAATGCGACAAAGATTATAATTCCTTCGGAGATACAGGGCATAGCAGGTCTTGCAAGCTCTATAACTGAAATAGTTAAAAGTGAATAAAAGCGATATGTCACGGGAATCGGAAACGGTTCCCGTATGTTTTACTTGAAATAAGCAAAACAGTTAGATACAACATAATAATAATACATATTCTGCACGAATTTGTGAATTAAATGACTGAATTTGAATAAATCCATCATATTCGTGACCGACTTTGCTTGACTTAAGCACATGCAATAGATATGATTATATATATGATACTAGGTAAATTGTATTGTAAGGAGAAGTAAAATGTTACAGGAAGAACGTTTTGAGTATATTCTTTCAAGGGTATCGGAAAACGGCGCTGTAAAGGTGACTTCAGTGGCTGAAGAGCTTGGCATCAGCCAGTCTACCATCCGACGCGACATCAAGGAACTAGCAGAGACGGGAAGGCTTCATAAAGTGTTCGGAGGTGCAGTGGCAAATGAAAATGTCATCACTACCAGCGATTCGGCGATATCTGTCAGAGAAAATGAACACACACAGGCCAAGGACGATATTGGCAGATTTGCAGCAGAGCAGATCAACAGGGATGATTTTGTTTTCATTGACGCGGGAACAACAACCCGCAGAATCATCCCGTATATAGACGAGAGCCTTAAGGGAACAGTGACATTTGTCACAAATGGAGTTGTTCATGCAAGAGAACTTGCAGCGAGAGGATTTTTAGTATATCTTCCCGGAGGACTGCTAAAGGGGACAACTGAAGCTATCGTGGGAACAAGTGCGGTGGACTATGTAGAGGACTGCAATTTCACGAAGAGCTTCATGGGAACCAACGGTGTTGACCTTAATAAGGGATATACCATACCCGAGATGGATGAATCAAGGATGAAGGCATCGATTATCAAGAACAGTCATACTGTTTATGTGCTGGCTGACAGCAGCAAGTTCGATAAAGTGTCATCTGTTTCATTCGGCAAACTTCAGGATGCATGTATAATAACAGACGCAATTCCGGATAACGGCTACAGCGATGCAACCGTGATCCTGGAGGCTGTCTGTCAGGATAGATAAGACAAATATATGGTAAAAGAAAGGAAGAAGAATTATGAGAATCAAAGTGGCAATTAACGGATTTGGAAGAATCGGAAGACTGGCGTTTCGCAGAATATTCAGTGACGAAACCATCGAAGTAGTGGCAATCAATGATTTAACAAGCCCTGATATGCTTGCACATTTACTGAAGTATGACTCGGTTCAGGGCACATACGCAAAGGACCATGAAGTAGTGGCAGGCGAAGGAAAGATAACAGTAGACGGAACAGATATTCCTGTATTTGCGCAGGCAGACCCGTCCACACTTCCATGGGGATCGCTTGGAGTTGACGTTGTTCTTGAATGTACAGGATTTTTCACATCAAAGGCAAAGTCACAGGCACATCTTGATGCAGGCGCAAAGAAGGTTCTAATCTCAGCTCCGGCAGGAAACGATCTTCCAACAATAGTGTATGGCGTAAACCATGAAACACTTACAAAGGATGACAGAATTGTATCAGGTGCATCATGTACAACAAACTGCCTTGCACCTATGGCAAAGGCTCTGAACGACTACAGAGAATTAAGAACAGGATTCATGACTACCATTCACGCATACACAGGCGACCAGATGATTCTTGACGGTCCTCACAAGAAGGGAGACTTCAGAAGAGCGAGAGCAGGTGCCATCAATATCGTGCCAAACAGCACAGGTGCAGCAAAGGCAATAGGACTTGTAATTCCTGAACTTGACGGAAAACTCATCGGTTCAGCCCAGAGAGTTCCTGTTCCTTCAGGCTCAATAACAATTCTGGATGCCACACTTAAGGACATGACTGACACAGTATCAGTTGAAGGCATCAATGCGGCTATGAAGGCTGCTGCAGACGAATCCTTCGGATACACAGAGGAAGAACTTGTTTCAAGTGATATCATCGGATGCGAATACGGTTCACTGTTTGATGCGACTCAGACTCTTGCGCAGCAGTGCGGCACACACATTTTTGAAGTAAGAGTTGTATCATGGTACGATAATGAAATGTCATATACAAGCCAGCTTGTAAGAACTCTTAAACATATGGCAACGCTTTAGTCAATGCAGACTGACACATATATTGTCTGTTTGCAGGAATTCTGATACTGCATATTCTAGAATCTGGAGGCATAAATGCTTAAGGTCACAAATCTGACAAAAAAATACAGCAGCAATCTGGCTGTCGATAATCTGTCGATGACACTGGAACCGGGAAGGGTATATGGATTTCTGGGACCCAACGGTGCGGGAAAGTCGACAACTCTTAATATGATTACAGGCTGCCTGGGACCCACATCCGGAACCGTTGAGATAAACGGTCACGATATTTCCCGTGAGCCGCGTGCTGCGAAATCGTATATAGGATATCTTCCTGAATTTCCGCCGCTTTATGAAGAGATGACAGTTGGTGAGTACCTTGAATTTGTCTATGACCTTAAGGGCCTGGGAAACAGTATACGTGACAAAAAAGAATACGAGATGCACAGAAGGGAAACCGTAGCTGATGCGGTTTCCATGTGCAGACTTGAATCGGTTGAGAACAGACTTATACGTAATCTGTCCAAGGGCTTCAAGCAGAGAACAGGTGTAGCGCAGGCTGTTATCGGAAAACCGGAGATAATTATTCTGGATGAACCGACAGTGGGACTTGACCCTGCACAGCTGAAGGATATAAGAGGGCTTATCAG
This sequence comes from Bacillota bacterium, assembly GCA_016293805.1. Lineage (GTDB taxonomy): Bacteria > Bacillota > Clostridia > Peptostreptococcales > Anaerovoracaceae > UMGS973. The sequence goes on from JAEDDI010000003.1 coordinate 61,863, forward strand.
GAGACTTGGAAGAGAGCATACAGTCATATTCAGTTCCCATATTCTTTCGGAAGTCAGTGCTGTATGCGATTACGTGTATA
>JAEDDI010000042.1 GCA_016293805.1 Bacillota bacterium
AGGAAATGGGTGTCTATAATGAAGATGATATTCAGGCACTTGTGGACGAAGTACGATACGGAAAAGAAAGATAATTATGCGGTCACTTGAAACTTTTAATCTGAAGCTATCCGCCATGTGATATCATCTCCTTAATGGCATGAAAGAAACACCATTCCACCAGAAAGCTGCGACGCAAACGACGCAAAAATACAGTAGAGGGTGCCAGACGGTATAAAAACAGGAGTAACCCTGAAGGGCTACTCCTGAATGATATTAGTAGTATCAGCTTGTTTTTTTAGTCAGAATAGCTCAACACGACCAAGCAGCAGGTCTATAAGATTGCAATGGAAAATTCCGTTGTCATCATAGAAATTGTGAGGAATATCCATGCGAACAATGATTTTTTTGAAAAAGTCCTTTGTCAGCATCAGCGATGCAAGCTCAGAGGATTCCTTTTTATCCGTATCCATCTGAAAAGCTGACTGGATATATATTTTTTTATCTGCATCGTTTACAACGAAGTCGATTTCTTTTTGCACATTTGCACCGCCTGTACGGTCAGTAACAACACCAACATCAACGGAATATCCTCTGCGCAGAAGCTCATTGTAGATGATGTTCTCCATAATGTGACCGGGATCGTACTGACGGTAGTTCAGTCGGGCATTACGGAGGCCGATATCCGTGTAGTAGTATTTGTTCGGATATTTGAAATAGGTCTTTCCTTTCACATCATAGCGCTTTGCCATCGAAATGAGGAACGAATCAATGATATGCTGCACATAGTTGGAAACCAGAGTAGAATTGACTCTTTCGTTCTTCATGCCAGTCAGCGCATTAGCAATATTCGTAGGATTGGTCAGGGAGCTGATTTGTGATGCAAGGAAATCCAGAATATCATTCAGAATATCCTCACGTTCGATACCGTTGCGCTCTACAATATCCTTAACATACAGCTCGCTGTACAGAGCGGAAAGATAATTCTTTTTGTCTTTCTCGTCTGTTAACGCCAACAGACGTGGCATACCGCCGTAAAGCATATAGGTATCCAGTGCCTTTCGCTCGTCGCCGCCTACATGAGAATAGAACTCCTCAAAGGACAGAGGGAATACATGAATCTGGGTAGCACGACCACGAAACTCTGTAGCGATGTCCTTAGACAATCCTTTCGAGTTACTGCCGGTCACATATACATCCAAATTCTTATATGCCTTGAGTTCATTCAGCATATCATAGATGGAAACCTCGATGCCGCCATTTTCTTTATCGATTACTTTTGTGGTAAGCTGGACTTCATCAATGAAAAGATAAAACTTTTCGTCTTTCTTTCCAGAAACAAGGTCTTCAACATATTCACAAAGCGTGATTGGATTTCTGAACTTATAGTAACGTCTCTGGTCCAATTCGATTTTTATGATATGGTCTTCCTGAACTTCCTGTGAGAGAAGGTACTCATAGAACAGATCAAACAGCAATACTGACTTTCCGCAGCGGTGGATGCCGGTGATTACTTTGACTTCGCCGTTCCACATATGATGAATCATACGATTTAAATAAGAATCTCGTTTAATCATTATGTCACCTCGTACTTTCGACGATTCCGTCGCTACTTTCTTGTATAGAATGCCGCGAATTCTTCAAATTATCAATAGTAACACATAAAATTCATAATAAAGTTACGACATTTGCGTCGTAAGCACACGGAAGCTGAAAGGGAATACATGGATTTCAATGTATCGTCCGGTGAATAGTGCAGCCAGATCAGCACTCAGCAAAAATGCATTTGGACCTCATCGACAAACAGATAATTTGTCTTTCCTTCCTGATAATGCTCTTCCGCATAGGAATGCAAAGCATGATATCCTTTGATTTCTTCGAATTCAAGATTTATGAAGTCGATAAAAATGATATTAATGTTTCACTGTTTTCCTTCAGGTAATCGATATACGCCTGCATCAGTTTTGATTTTCCGCAGCGACGGATTCCAGTAATGATTTTTATAAGGTGTTCGGTTTAATTCAATGATCCTATCCAGATCATTCGGAAGATTGGCTGAATATTATTCGTAAGATTGGCGAAATATCGTTAGTGATGTTGGAAAAATATCAGTCGGCAGATTGGTGAAAATCACAGCATTGTATTGTGCCGTCTCTCCCGCGACGATGATCAGCAGGGGGACAGTAATTCAATCGTCAATTAGAATTAATATGTAAAGGGTGGTTTCTCCACCCGAATACACATGACTGCGGCTCATTTGTGGTGAATTGAAAAGCAGTTATAGAAAAGGAGCAGAATTTTATGAAATCTATCTTTGAAGAAATGGGCAGTAAATACCGTCAAATGGGAGATTATTTCATTCCCGACATTACTTTGCTGGATGACGGCGAATATCAGAAAGAACCGTTTTTGCGTCTTTGGTTCGACCAGCTTTCATATCCGCATATCCTATCTCCAGCTCTGCGTGCAATTCGTCTGTTCCCAACATACTTATGTCTGTGGGCGTTCTGTCTGGGATTTTTACTTCAAAAGGAAGTCCTCGCTGTAAGATAATCTGTTTATAAAACATATTGATAGCGTTAGAAGCAGGAATACCCAGTGTAGAGAGGATTTTTTCAGCCTGCTCTTTGACTTCAGGTTCTATTCTCGCATATAAATTTGCTGACTTTGCCATAATAACAACGCTCCTTTCTCATGCATATCTTTTTCTTTATTATACACGAGTGTCCGTACAATAGCAATACATTATTTCTTACGCTCCAATGATACGGTTGATGTGCCTTAACTTCCAGCCGTTCTGGTGGTCACCTGTAACTGCACTTACTGACATGTGCGAGGTTCTGCGCCTCATATACAGTGGATATACCAATGCGGAAATCGCGGATGAACTTGTCATTTCTATAAACACAGTTAAAAAAACACACAAAACATGTATGAGAAGCTGGCAATCGGAAACCGTATGGAACTGATTCAGCTTATCATGGAAAAAACGGAAAAGAAAGGCTGACAGCAGCTGATATGTACCCCCTCTACTGGTTTTGTCCAGTAAAGGGGGTACATATCATTTATGCAGAAGCTGCGTTTGTTATTCTGTTTTCCAAATCATTCTCCGGCCTGGCTTTCACATAATCAGGGCCTGCTGTCTGCAGAAGCTCGTCCGCTTATATCATATACAACAATGTTCAAGTGATGAAACTGCTGAAATACCGGCTGCATACACCATTTTTTAACTTCCGAATGTGATTTTGTCACAGCAACACCGCCTTATATGGTATATACTGTAATTATAGATTAGGGAAAGGCGGTGTATCAGGATGAAAGTTATAATTATAGGGGGCGTTGCAGCCGGTGCAACAGCAGCAGCACGTATAAGGCGGCTTGATGAAAAAGCAGAGATAACAGTATTTGAGCGTTCAGGGTACATATCATATGCAAACTGCGGTCTTCCGTATTACATAGGAGATGTCATAACAGATCCTGCGCAGCTGACTCTTCAGACACCTGAAAGCTTCTTCACACGTTTCAGAATAGACATGAAGGTTCATCATGAGGTGACGGCGATTCACCCGGACAGCAAAACAGTTTCCGTCAGAAACCTTGAAACAGGTGAAGAATTTACCGAAGCATACGACAAACTGATTCTTGCGCCAGGTGCAAAACCTTCACAGCCTAGGCTTTCCGGAATCGGAATTGACAGGCTCTTCACGCTGCGTACGGTTGAAGACACCTTCAGAATCAGGGAATATATCAGGGAAAACAGACCTGAATCTGCGGTGCTTGCAGGAGGAGGTTTCATAAGTCTTGAGCTTGCAGAAAATCTGACTGAACTTGGTATGGACGTGACGATTGTCCAGCGTCCTATGCAGCTTATGAATCCGTTTGATCCTGAAATGGCAGCATTTATTCACAGCCAGCTGAGAAGACACGGCGTAAAACTTGCGCTTGGATATACTGTTGAAGGATTTGAGGAATCAGGAGAAGGTGTGGATGTTCTTTTAAAGGACGCAAAACCGCTTCACGCTGACATGGTCATAATGGCGATAGGAGTTACTCCCGATACCCATCTTGCAGAAGAAGCAGGTCTTGAGCTTGGAATCAGGGGCAGCATAGTTGTAAACGACCGTATGGAAACCTCAGTTCCGGACATATACGCGGCCGGTGATGCTGTTCAGGTCAGACACTTTGTAACAGGTCAGGATGCTGTCATATCACTGGCAGGCCCTGCAAACAGACAGGGCAGGATAATTGCCGATAATATCTGCGGAGGTGACAGCAGATATACAGGAAGCCAGGGAAGCTCAGTAATCAGGATATTTGAAATGACAGCAGCTGTAACAGGAATAAATGAGACAGGTGCGAAGAATGCCGGCATTGATGCCGACTCTGTTATTCTCTCGCCGATGAACCATGCCGGATATTATCCCGGCGGCAGCCTGATGACAATTAAAGCAGTCTTTGAGAAAGAGACATACCGTCTTCTCGGAGCTCAGATTATAGGATATGAAGGTGTTGACAAGCGGATAGATGTAATTGCGACAGCAATTCGCTCGGGAATGAAGGCGACAGAGCTTAAGGATCTTGACCTGGCATATGCTCCTCCTTATTCTTCTGCAAAAGATCCTGTTAACATGGTAGGGTTTATAATAGACAATATTTCGAAGGGAATACTGAAGCAGTGGCATCTTGAGGAACTTCAGACCATTATGGATAAGAATGATGTGACGCTTCTCGATACCAGAACCTGCGAGGAATACGAGAGAGGTCATATAGAAGGCTTCAGGAATATCCCTGTCGATGAGCTTCGCGACCGCCTTGATGAGATTAAAAGGGGTAACCCTGTATATGTAATCTGCCAGAGCGGACTTCGAAGCTACATCGCATGCCGCATCCTTGAAGGCAGCGGATTTGAGGCATATAACTTCTGCGGCGGATTCAGGCTTTATGATACGGTGAAAAATGACAGGTACCTTACAGAGAAATCCACCGCCTGCGGTATGGATATTTAATATGGAGTAATAATAGTAAAGATTCCGGCGTCACAGCCGGAATCTCTGTTATTTTCCGAATACTTTAGTTATGAGTTCGTATCTGTTTTTTACTCCTGATTTCTGGAATATGTTGTTTATATGTCTTTTGACAGTGTTTTCTGCAATGAAAAGTGTTTCTGCTATCTCAGGGTTGTTCATGCCGCCGCATATAAGTTCAAGAACTTCGGCCTCACGCTTTGTAAGTCCTTCCTCTTTTACAAATTCAGCAAGCTTTTCTTCTTTCTGAACCTCGCTGCGGTCAAGGAACAGCTCAAGAGGGTCTTTTCTGAAAAAGAACAGAATTATAACAATGTCGATGATGCAGTATGCGATGAGAACAGGATCGATTATAACGCCTGAGATTACCGACTTGCCTGCCTGTGATACTGATTCATAGTCAAACAGTGATATCCACAGCATATACAAAATAAGCGTTACAGTGAAGAACAAAGACCCGTTTCTCATAAAGCCTTTTTCGTGGTTCTTGATGGACTTGACAAGGTATATGGCGGCAATGGATATAACAGCGGCTGCAAACAGGCTGTTTAAGCCTATTACCGTATATCTCCAGCCGGCATCAGGGATATAGGAGATATCTGTATCCAGTTGGTATTCCGCTTTTATAAGGACTATGGTCTCGACGATGAATATGTATATAAGGGTTATAATAGTTATTATTCTCTTGTCCACAAGCGGTTTTCTTCCCGCAAAGTTCATTATGACATCTAGCCAGCATATTACCATCATGCAGAAGCACAGATCCGAGAAGCACCCCAGCAGCTTGATACTGGATACACTTACATTTATCTGCTGAAAATAGTAGTGAAGAAATGCAAAAAGAAAATATGCGAAAAAAAGCAGGGTCAGAGAACACATGCTTTTGTTGATGGGATTCCTCTTTTTGGCTGCAAGCACCAGAGCTAAAAGTGCAACCATGAACATAAGAAGAGTCATGACTATAGTTGAAATAATTAAAAAAGGTCCTATCACGATATATCTTCCCCCAAATACAACAGACTTATATTTCTACCCGCCTATTATACCAATACCGACTTTAAATTGTCAAAAGGATATATGAACTTGATAAGAAAACAGACCGGAAATATCTGTCATGATTTTTCCAAAAAATACAACAGACTGATGCTGCCATCAGTCTGTCATACCAATACTAACTTTGGGTTGTCATAATGTGTGTTCCGTTACATGATATACATTCCTGTTAAATGCATATACATGCTGTTAAGGGAAAAAAGTGTTTATTAAGTCTGTCAATATATATTCTACTCATATCCCGGGAAAAATAAATAGTACCAGAGTACTAAATAAGTGAACTTCAGTGTCAATCTCCCCGTCCCGTTAAGGAGCGAGGCTTGCAGCTCACCCATGGAGTCCCGGCATACCAGATCCATTATTTCGAAATCCTGATAAGGCGGAAGTACCACATTTTCAATAAAGCAAAAACTCCGATTTCCCTTTGTTTTCAACGGATTTCGGAGTTTCTATGTTCTTCACCTGTTAAATTTTAAAAATTGTCAAAAGGATATATATGAACATGATAAGGAAACAGCTGTCATGGTTTTTTCCGGAAAGTACAACAGACTGATGCTGCCATCAGTCTGTTGTACCAATACTAACTTTGGATTGTCTTAATGTGTGTTCCGTTACATGATATACATTCCTGTTAAATGCATATACATGCTGTTAAGGGAAAAAAGTGTTTATTAAGTCTGTCAATATATATTCTACTCATATCCCGGGAAAAATAAATAGTACCAGAGTACCAAATAAATGAACTTCAGTGTGAAAGCTGCTGAAATTATATATAGCATTCAGGTATTATTTCTCTGCTTGTTTGGTTTCACATCCGTCCTGTGCTTCTTTTCCATTCCTTAAACTGACTGCATAATGTAATAACAGTATTAAAAGGAGGGCAGTATGATAAAAGTAACACCGACTAAGCATCTTTCCTATCCGGAGCTCGAGTATCCTGCGAAAATAATCTGGTAATGTGCATGGAAACAGCAGAATAATGATATTGATTTTTTTAGTAAATGGATTAAAATTTATACAGAAATATTTGAAATGGAGAATCACATGGCGAGTATTAAAGATGTGGCGGAAAAAGCCAATGTGGGGAAGGCTACTGTTTCCCGTGTACTTAATAACAGCGGATATGTGTCAGATGAAACGCGCAGGAAGATACTGAATGCAATGAGGGAGCTTGACTATACTCCCAATGAGCTTGCAAGAAATCTTTATCATATGAGGACAGGAATTGTTGCTATTCTTGTTCCTGCAGTATCTCATCCGTATTTCGGCGAATTTGTGGAATATGCTGAAGCAGAGCTTTACAGGATGGGATTCAAGGCTATGATATGCAATGCATCCAGAACTGAAACGGAAGAAAAAGAGTATCTTGAGATGCTTAACAGTCATGTGGTTGACGGTATTATAACCGGCGTTCATACTCTCGATGTTGAAGATTACAAAATGATAAAGAGGCCGATCGTCGCACTGGACAGATATCTTGATGACGATATTCCAATTGTTGCGGCAGATCATTACAAAGGCGGAGTTCTAGCGGCAATGGAACTTGTCCGCAGCGGATGCCGTTCGGTGCTGCACTTCAGCGGAACTGAAGTATACAGGGCGCCGTATTTTCAGAGGCATGTCGCTTTTGACGAGGTTATGAAGAAGCATAACATAAAATGCACAAATTACAAACTGAGATGGAACAGATTCGACCAGGACTATGTAAAGCAGGCGATACGTGAAGTGTTTGAGTCCGGCACCGAGTTTGACGGTATATTCGGAGTAGACCTGCTTGCGGTTGAATGCATGAACGAATGTGCCAGAAGAGGACTTGAAATACCTGAAGATGTTAAAGTTGTCGCTTATGACGGAACATATGCCGCAAAAATTGCAGCGCCAAGGCTGACACTTATTGAGCAGCCGATAGAGGAACTTGCAAGAGCAGCAGTCAGGATGATTGTACAACTCATAGCCGATGAAAAAGAAGTAGAGAACATCACGCTGGATGTGAAGCTTGTAAAGGGAGAAACAACATATTAGCTGTCCTACAGCAAGATTGTGTGATAATCCTGCCTGCAGGGCAGCCTGATATGCGGATTGAACTCCTTTTATGTTGACTTTTCATTGTCTAAACATATAATTTACATAGAGGATACATTTTCCATATTTTTTTCGAGAAATGTGGAACGCGTTCCATAACAGGCTACGAATCATCTGGCATATATTTTAAGGAGGAAACGAAAGATGAAAAAACCATTAAGAAAAGTTATGGCTGCAGCTTTAGCTTTAACTCTTATTATGTCTCTTCTTGCAGGCTGCGGAAGCAAGGATGAGGGAACATCAGGAGATGTTGTAACAATCAAGTTCGGTATCCATGTTGCAAACCCTGAAGAGCAGGAAAACGTGACTTACCAGATTGTACAGGCATTCAACGAAAAGTTTGAAGGACAGTATGCAGTAGAATTTGAAGCTTCAGATACAGAGACTCATTCAAAGAACATGAAGCTTGAGGCAGAAGACGGAACACTTCCTGATATCTTCTGGATTGATGCAAGTGAAGCCCCTGACTATGCAGCAAACGGATATCTTCTTGATCTTTCAGGCTATCTTGAAGAAAATGCTGATATCGATACTGCATTAAACGGAATGGAAAATGCATTCAATAACGGAGAAATGCAGTATGGAGTTCCTTATCAGTGTAATGTTCAGGGATTCTTCTATAACAAGGAGATTTTTGACAGCGCAAACGTAGCATATCCTACTGATGATACTACATATGAAGAGTTCGTGCAGATGGTTAAGGACCTTAAGGCAGCAGGCACTACTCCTATATCAATCGGAAGCAAGAACAGCGGATTTGCAATGTGGGAGTTCAATGAATTCCTTGCAAGATACGGATGGGAAGACATGTACAAGGATATGGCTGACGGAAATGCCAAGTATAACAATGATGAACTTGTAAAGTGCTTCGAAAAGATTGACGGATTAAGAGAAGCGGGAGCATTCTCAGATACAGTTGCCACTTCAGAATACTTTGATGCAAAGCAGGCGTTTATCGACGGCAATGCAGCAATGTTTGGAACAGGACAGTGGGACTGCGCAGCATTTGATGAAGCTCTCGGCGACAAGGTTGGATTCTGGTGGGGTCCTAAGTTTGCTGATACTGATGCAAATCAGGATATCGCTATGAAGGTTCCTTCAGCACCGCTTGTAGTAAGTGCAGCAGTTGCAGAAGATGAAGCAAAGATGGCTGCACTTACTGAATTCCTTAACTTCTACTACGGCGAAGAAGCAGCTGGAATCTCATTTGCCGGATCAATCTTCCCTGCAACAAACTACAGTGATGTAGCTGCAACTGACACTCAGTATGCTATGAACTCAATGATCGAAGTACTGGGATCAGGATGGGGAAGCCCTGCAGCAGCACCGGATCAGACATTAAATGCAGCAGTTCAGGAAGCATTATATGACTCGATTTTCGGCGTAATTCAGGGTAACTACTCGCCTTCACAGGCACTTGACAAAATGGACGCAGCACAGGCAAATTAACATTATACAATAGCTTAATTGCCCGTTGGGGCATTGGCAGTGCCGATGCCCCTCTTTTTAATAGCAGAGAACCCCTGTGGATTTTCTTCTATTGGAAAGTTTTTATAATTAGGAGGATCTGAAGTAATGTATTGGTTAAGTAAGACAAGATACAAAGTGGGACTTTTACTGCCGAGTATTCTGCTGTATTCAGTTTTTATTATCATCCCGATAGGAATGGCAGTCAGGTACAGCTTTACAAAGTATTCAGGGCTTGGCAGACCGGAGTTTACAGGATTTTCAAACTATATCAGAATGTTTAGTGATGAACTGTTCTGGTCATCGTTCAAAAATACGATGATAATGTTCGTTCTGGCATTCGTTCTGCTGCTTGTTCTTTCATTTCTTATAGCTGTTCTGCTCAACAAGAAGCTGAAGGGATCAGACCTGTCAAAGGCACTGATATTTTCTCCCGCTATAATAGCACCGATTATTGTAGGTATTATATGGGTTTACATTTTAGACCCCAATGTTGGAATAATCAACGGCATCCTTGATGCAGTAGGAGCTTCAGACCTTAAGCAGGAATGGATAGGAGGCGCAACGCTTACGCCTTACTCACTTGCAATAGTGTATTTCTGGCAGCAGCTGGGATATCTTGTTACAATTTTTATAGCAGGGCTCAAGATGCTTCCTGAGGAAGTAATGGAGGCTGCAATAATAGACGGCGCCAATGAGAGACAGAAGATTATCAGGATAATAATCCCGATGATGAAGTCGAATATTTCAACCGTTGCAATCCTGATTATAACCGGAGTATTCAAAATCTTTGAAATCGTCCAGCAGACAACAGGCGGCGGTCCTAATCATCTTTCGGAAACGCTTGTAACATACAGCTATACAATGACTTTTGACAGCGGCGATTATGGATACGGCATGTCACTTGCCACTGTTACTTTCATAATCTCCCTTATCATCGTAGGACTTTATTCTCTTTTCTTTGGAGACAATGACGCAAAGAAAGAGGCGAGAAGAAAAAGAAAAGAAGAAAAAATGCTTAAGAAGGGAGGCGTGCAGGCATGATATCAAAGAAAAACAAGACATTCATGTACATAGTAATTATCGGAATAACCCTGATGGTGGTATTTCCTCTGCTCTGGATGGTGCTTCTGTCGTTTAAGACAAGCGGAGAGATAATGGCATCGCCGCTTTCACTTCCGAAATCATTCAATTTTGACAACTTCAGACATGCGATGGATGTTCTGGACTTTGTGTCCCTTTACAAGAACACAGCTGTAGTATGTGTTCTGGCTCTTGCAATAGAGCTTGTATGCACATTCTTCAGTTCGTTTGTAATTGCAAGAATGTACTTTAAGAACAAGAGGATTCAGACAGGTCTGTTCTCGTTCTTCATACTGGGACTTGCAGTATCCCCGTTTATCCTTCTTTTCCCTGTCTACAAGATAAATGTATTCTTCCATCTGACAGGAATATGGGGACTGATATTCCCTTATGCTGCATCATCGGTCGCATTCAATACGCTGCTTCTGGTAAACTATTTCAAGCAGCTTCCGACAGAGATAGATGAGGCGGCGGTTATGGACGGCTGCAGTGTCTGGACACTTATGTTCAAAGTTATACTGCCTATGTCAAAGCCGGTGCTTGCCACAATTATAATCTTCAATGTGCTTTACATATGGAATGAGTTCCCGTACGCATCAGTTATGCTCAGGGATGTAAGCGAATACACCCTTTCGATGGGCGCCTCATTCTTCAAAGGAACATACACAGTCGATTACGGCGGAATCGTAGCTTCCAGCCTTATGATAATAGTGCCTGAGCTCATATTCTACGGATTTTTCCAGAAGAATATAGTTGAAGGTATGACAGCAGGTGCTGTAAAAGGATAATATAAGAGGAGAGATAAGTAAATGAGTAGTATTTCAGGAATGTTCAAAGACCTTACAAAGGTAAAGAAAGCAAGAAACGGAAGGCTTGCAAGCTGGGACCAGAGGGGAAAGAACCAGGATTACTGGGAAATCCCTGCCGGTGAGACAATATGTCTTGGAGAGGTTGAAGGTCCGGGATGCATAACACATATATGGATGACATCATCAAGCAGGAGAGTCAAGAGCCCAAGCATTCTGGATCCTGAACTTAACGCGTCAGCTGCTCCTGTAATGGAAATACATCCGGCTCTTGGAGTAATATGGGATGATTATGATCCGTTCTATTACAGAAAAGCCCTGATTAAGATTACATGGGACAATCAGGAAAAGCCGAGCGTTCTTGTTCCTCTTGGAGATTTCTTCTGCATAGGAAACAGTTATCCGGGCAATTTCACTTCGCTTCCGATAAATGTTTCTCTTAAGCCTGAAGAAGCAGGAAGATACGGTGCTCCGTGTTCATTATCATGCTATTTCCCGATGCCTTTTAACGAAAAATGCAGAATCGAGATAGTAAACGATGAAAACGATCTTCCGTTCATACTGTATTTCAATATCGATTATGAAATGTACAGAGAGCCTCTTGATGAGGATACAGCATATTTCCATGCATGCTGGAACAGAGAAAACCCATGTAACGGATGGGGCGATGACCTTCAGGTAAACTCTCCTGAAGTAAACAATGTTACAAACTTCAAGGGTGAGAACAACTATACAGTTCTTGATGTTGAAGGAACAGGACACTACGTGGGATGCAATCTGACAGTAAAGCACTATCAGGGAAGCTGGTGGGGCGAAGGAAACGATATGTTCTTCATAGACGGAGAAGAGTATCCGAGCCTCAACGGAACAGGAACAGAAGACTATTTCAACCACGCATGGGGAATGCAGAAGAATGCATATCCTTTCTATGGAACAGTGGTTCACGAGAGTGAAACAGGTGACTTCCAGGTTTCATACAGATTTCATATCACAGACCCTGTTCATTTTGAGAAAAGCCTCAGGGTAACAATAGAGCACGGCCATGCAAATCAGCTTTCAGATGACTGGAGCTCAACAGCCTACTGGTACCAGACTCTTCCTACAGTAAAGGAACTTGCTGTTCCTCCTGTTGAAGACAGACTTCCGAATGTGCCGGTACTGCCTGAAAGAAAACTCAAAACACCTGTACTTACTGAAGAGCAGCAGGCGGCAAGAGATTCATATGCAAAGAGATGGGAAGAATATGAACCTGCCAGAATGAAACAGTTTGATATTAAAATGGAAAAGGCGAGAAGAGAATCAAAGCTCAATACGGAGTTTGCCAAAAAGCTGCGTGACGAGTATGACAGATAGCAATTGACGGAGGCGGTTACATGAGTGAAAAAGTATTAAAGGAGGCCATAGAAAAAGCTCAGCGGGAAATAGACAAAATGAAGAATGTGACTTCTGAAGGAGTGCACCGGCAGAAATATCATTTCATGGCACAGACAGGCTGGATCAACGACCCTAACGGCCTCATATTCTATAAAGGGAAATATCATTTCTTTTATCAGTATAATCCTTACGGCAGCTTCTGGGACTACATGCACTGGGGACATGCTGTGAGCGATGATATGCTGTCATGGGAATACCTTCCTGTAGCTCTTGCTCCAAGCGAAGATTATGATAATCATCCGAAAGGCGGATGTTTTTCCGGAAGTGCTGTCGTTCATGATGACAAACTGTGGCTCATATATACAGGAACAGCTTATGACGGCAAGGGCTACGTACAGACTCAGAACGCTGCGTACAGTGAAGACGGAATCACGTTTAAAAAATACGAGGGAAATCCATTGATTAAAGCCCCCGAAGGAGTGCCCGGAGATTTATTCAGGGATCCTTATGTGTGGAAACACGGCGACAGCTTCTACATGGTACTTGGTGCCGGCAGAAACGGCATGGCACAGGCGCTTTTATACAGGTCAGAGAATCTGACAAAGTGGGAGTTTGTGAATGTTCTTGCACAGAGCAGAGGAGAATGGGGATTCATGTGGGAATGCCCAAGCTTATTTGAACTCGACGGCAAATATGTTCTTTCAGTATCTCCAATGGGAGCCGGAGAGAGGACATGTGTATATATGGTAGGTGATTTCAGCTACGAAACAGGTATTTTTGTACCGCAGTATACCGGCGAGATAGACTGGGGTTTCCACTATTATGCGCCGCAGCCGTTCAAAGACGAAAAGGGCAGAACAATCATGGCGGCATGGGCTAACTGCTGGGACTGGATGCCTTTCTTCAAAGACTGGGGTCCGACATATAAGGAAAACTGGTGCGGATTCTATAACATTCCGAGAGTTGTGACTCTCAATGAGGATATGACTCTTTCCATGAAGCCGATAGAAGAAATTGAAGCCGCAAGGCATGACGGAAAAGTGCAGGAGAACATTTCCGTTAAAGACAGTCTTGATATTGTAAAAGGATACTGCTATGATGCAGAGATGGAGATAGACCTTGACAGAACCGATGCTGAAAGCTTCACCCTTATACTCAGAAGGGACGGCTGCTTCAAAACAGCTGTAACCTATGACCTTAAGGCCCAGGAGATAAGGTTTGATCTTACAGACTCAGACGGATGGAGCAGCGGGGTGGCCAGGGCTCCGCTTTATCTTGAAGACAGCACAAAACTTGATATTAGGATATTATCTGACAGGTCCAGTATTGAGCTGTTTAATGATGAATATCGCACTAATATGTCATGTAATGTGTATACTGTCGGGGAAGATGAAGACAACCTTTTAAAGGTTGAAAAAGGACAGGTATATATTTCATCATTAAGAGCATATCAGCTTGGATAAGGAACATGCGATGGAAAAGACTATAGATATTACAGCAATGGGTGAGCTGCTCATCGATTTTGCCGAATATGGAACAAGTGAATACGGAAACAGGCTCCTTGAGGTATGTCCCGGAGGAGCTCCGTGCAATATGCTTTCTATGGCAAGCAGGCTGGGCAAAAAAACCGCATTTATAGGGAAGGTTGGAAATGACAACTTCGGAAGATTCCTGAGGAAGACAATCGTATCGACAGGGATAGACGATACAGGACTTCTCACTGATGATAAAGCACCGACAACGCTTGCTTTTGTACATACTCTTGAGGGAGGGGAAAGAGAATTCTCTTTCTGCAGAAACGGCAGTGCGGACACAATGCTTAAAGCAGAGGAGCTTAAGACGGACCTGATTAAATCATCAAGGGTATTTCATTTCGGCACTCTTTCAATGACAGATGAACCTGTGCTTTCTGCAACAAAAAAAGCTCTTGAGACGGCAAAGGAGGCAGGCTGCATAATAAGCTTTGATCCGAATCTGAGACCTCCTCTGTGGAAGAGCCTTGACGATGCAAGAGCTGCCATGGAGTATGGTTTTGAAAGATGCGATATATTAAAAATTGCAGATAATGAAGTTGAATTCATCACAGGAACCTGTGATTATGATGCCGGGATAAGCAGGATTATTCAAAAGTATGACATCCCTCTTGTCTTTCTTACCATGGGAAAGAACGGTTCAAGAGCATACTATAAAGACTGCAGAATCGAGGCAGACGGCTTTAAAGTCAATTCAATCGAGGCTACAGGGGCAGGAGACTGCTTCTGCGCAAGCGCTGTCTGCCGGGTGCTGGACAGTGGGTTTGATAATCTTTCGGCAGAGATGCTTAAGGAAATTCTTATGTTTGCCAATGCGGCAGCTGCAATTGTAACAACCAGAAAAGGTGCGATACTGTCAATGCCGACAGAGGATGAAGTTCTGACCTTGCTGGAAGAGAACAGATAAGGAGAAGCAAATGGCTAATATTTCATTTAAAAATGTCGTAAAAACATATGACAACGGAGTTACAGTAATTCCGGATTTAAACCTTGAAATAAAGGACAAGGAGTTTGTAGTTCTTGTAGGACCTTCAGGATGCGGTAAGTCGACAACGCTCCGTATGATAGCAGGTCTTGAAAGTATTACTGAGGGAGAGCTTTACATCGGGGACAGACTTGTAAACGATGTAGCTCCAAAGGACAGAGACATAGCAATGGTATTCCAGAGCTATGCGCTTTATCCTCATATGACAGTGTACAAGAACATGGCCTTTGCTCTTGAGCTTCGCAAGGAGCCAAAGGAAGAGATAGACAGAAAAGTAAGAGAGGCTGCGAAGATTCTCGACCTTGAAAAGTATCTTGACAGAAAGCCTAAGGCGCTTTCCGGAGGACAGAGGCAGAGAGTGGCTCTTGGAAGAGCAATGGTAAGAAACCCTGCAGTATTCCTTCTTGATGAGCCTCTGTCAAACCTTGATGCCAAGCTCCGTACAGAGATGAGAACCCAGATATCGGCGCTTCACAAGAGACTTGAGACAACATTTGTATATGTAACCCATGACCAGACAGAAGCGATGACAATGGGAGACAGAATCTGTGTAATGAAGGATGGAGTGATTCAGCAGTTTGACACACCTCAGGTACTGTACAACAACCCGTGCAACATGTTCGTTGCGGGCTTCATAGGCTCGCCTCAGATGAATTTCATGCATGCAGAGGTCGAAAAGGGAAACGATGGATATGTTCTCTCATTCGGAGACAGCAAGGTGACAGTGAACAGGGAAGAGCTTGCACCATATGAAGGGAAGGAAGTAATCCTTGGATTAAGACCTGAGGATATCCACGCAGAAGAAGCGATGAAGGATGCACATCCTGAAAGTGTGATGAAGGTGGATGTGACTCTTGCGGAAATGATGGGTTCGGAAATCTACGTATACACAGAATATGCAGGAACAAAGGTAATCTCAAGAGTGCCTGCAAAATATGATATTAAGACTGACGACAAGGTAACTCTTGTGCCGGATGTGAACAGGATTCACATATT
>JAEDDI010000043.1 GCA_016293805.1 Bacillota bacterium
TAAGGATGATAAGGTTACCTAAAGCTACGTTTAGGATTGAAAGCCAAGGTGAAACACCCATACCGATAAGTCCTGATGCAAGTGAAAGTGATGGAATACAGATTGACATACCAACCCATAACATAGCGATTGTGTAAGTAGTCCAAGTTCTTTCCGCAACAGATGATGGAGCTAAGTCGTCATTGAAGTACTTTGATGACATCAGTTCCTGCATTGTAGCGTCGGATAATTCGAATAATCCGTTACGCTGAACCTGTGTGTAAGTAGACATTTAAACACCTCCATATAAAATTGTAAATTATAACACTAACATTATACAATGAAACCAGTTTAAAATAAGCTTTTTTTCAAAAAATCAGTCGATAATTTTGTTTGTTTTTCTTTGAAAACCAAACGCGAAAATACATAACAACTCCATGAATTTCAAGGGTTTTCCCTATGTCTGACAGTTAAAAAATACATTAAAAAACATCAAAATTCCGTTAAAGTCGTTTTTGCATTTTTTAGCAAGTTTGTACCATTATTCGAATGTATGCAACAAACTTGTTCACACATTCATCACATTTGCCTTCCCAAAAGGATGTGACAGATATATAATATAGTAAAAAACATTAAGGATTAATGGCAAAATGAAAAGAGAAACTGTTTTAACTATACTTAAACTGCTTGACAGAATTTACCCCAATGCAGGCTGTGCCCTTAATTATCAGACTCCGTTTCAGCTGCTAATTGCTGTTGTATTATCAGCGCAGACAACCGATAAAAGTGTTAACAATGTCACTCCCCTTCTGTTTGAGCAGTATCCCGACCCTTCTTCTCTTGCAGCTGCAGATCAGGACGATGTAGCTGAATGCATCAGAAGAATCGGCATGTACAGAACTAAGTCCAGAAATATCATCAGCCTTTCAGCTAAACTGGTTTCAGACTATGGAAGTGAAGTCCCCGATGACTACGAAAGTCTTGTTTCGCTTCCCGGTGTTGGAAGAAAAACGGCAAATGTTGTGCTTGCGGAGGCATTCGGTCATCAGAGAATCGCTGTGGATACACATGTGTTCCGCGTTTCCAACAGAATAGGTTTCACAAGCGAAAAGGACGTTCTAAGAACGGAGATGGAACTTATGCGAACTATACCCGAAGAAATGTGGTCACATTCACATCACCTTCTTATATTTCATGGAAGAAACCTGTGTCAGGCAAGGAATCCGCACTGCAGCGAATGCGCTGTCAGTCCGTACTGCAGATATTTCAAAGAGCTCTAGATGCTCTTTTTCTCCAATTGACATATTTCCTCGTTATTGTATAATTGTATACAGAAAAACAATAGATACTACATATAGAAAAGGAGCAGTAATGGAAAAAATTAAAATGATTAACCCCATCGTTGAAATGGATGGAGATGAAATGACCAGAATTTTATGGAAAATGATTAAGGATGAACTTCTGATTCCTTTTGTTGATCTTAACACTGAATATTACGATCTGGGACTGGAAAAAAGAGACGAGACCGGTGACCAGATTACAAAGGATGCTGCAGAAGCTGTTAAGAGACTTGGTGTAGGTGTAAAATGTGCCACAATAACTCCAAATGCGGCCAGAGTCGAGGAATATAATCTGAAGGAAATGTGGAAAAGTCCGAACGGAACCATCCGTGCAATACTTGACGGTACTGTTTTCAGAGCACCTATTATTGTGAAAGGAATAGAGCCTTATGTGAAATCATGGAAGAAACCTATCACAATAGCAAGACATGCATACGGTGATGTATACAAAGCATCGGAAATGAAAATACCGGGACCCGGAAAATGTGAAATCGTATATACAGATGCCCAGGGCAGAGAATCAAGAGAACTGATTCACGAATTTGACGGTCCCGGAATCGTTCAGGGCATGCATAACCTCAACAGATCAATCGAAAGCTTCGCACACTGCTGCTTTAAATATGCACTTGATACAAAGCAGGATTTATGGTTCGCATCCAAGGACACTATTTCCAAGAAATATGACCATACATTCAAGGATATCCTTCAGGAAATATACGACAATGAGTACAGGGAACAGTTTGAAGATGCTGGAATTACATATTTTTACACACTGATTGACGATGCTGTCGCACGAGTTGTTAAATCCGAAGGCGGATATATCTGGGCATGCAAAAACTATGACGGTGATGTCATGAGCGACATGGTTGCAACAGCCTTCGGTTCACTTGCAATGATGACATCTGTACTTGTTTCACCTGACGGATGCTACGAATACGAAGCTGCCCACGGAACTGTACAGCGTCACTATTACAACCATCTCAAGGGAGAAAAAACTTCAACTAATTCAGTTGCAACAATATTTGCGTGGAGCGGAGCACTTAGAAAGCGCGGTGAAATGGATGGAAACAGCGAGCTCATGAAATTCGCTGACATTCTGGAAAAGGCTACTATAGATACTATCGAAAGCGGAACAATGACAAAGGACCTTGCTCTCATAACTTCCATGAAGAATCCTGTAATCGCAGGCAGTGAGGAATTCATCAAGGCCATCCGCGTCAACATAGAAAAGGCTCTCAGTTAATTCAGGAGGCTATTATGGCAGTATTGACATACTCCGATGATTTTTCATCAAATGCTCCCCTGTCCGGAATTCTCTTCAGACAGATACAAAAAGACATCCTTACCGGAGAACTTATCGCAGGGGAAAAACTCACAGAACAGAGGATATGTGATCGCTACAAGGTGAGCAGAACACCCGTGCGTGAAGCTTTACGGCAGCTCGAAAAGGAAAGCCTTATTGAAAACATTCCTAACAGAGGTGCATTTGTAATCGGTTTTTCAAATCAGGATATTCTCGACATGTTTGACCTCCGGGCATCATATGAAGTTCTGGCTGTAGAATGGGCTATCGAACGCATGACCGATAAAGAGCTTGAAGCATTTGAAGAAACATTTGAATTCATGGAATTCTATACTATGAAGAAGGATATAGAGAAGATGCTTAATATAAATATCAACTTCCACAGAAACCTTCATCATGCAACTCACAACAGAATGATTCAGCAGACTCTTTCATCATATCAACTGTATATCAAATATACAAACAGAAGAACATATGACAATCCTGAGGAGTATCTCAGCACCGTCCTCGAGGAACACCGCAGGATATTCGAAGCTGTAAAATCAAGGAATACAGAACTGGGAATTTCTGCAATGCGGGATCATATGGAAAAATCAAAAGAAAGACGAATGGAACATATGTAGTATAAAAGTCTCGGAAGGTACTTGCCTTCTGAGACTTTTATGATAGTATATGATGTTGTAAACCATTAAGGAGGAATGGAATGAATCTCTACACAGTCTGGGTGCTTATATGCAGCTGTATGATATGTTTCATGCAGGCTGGTTTCACATGCTATGAAGCAGGGCTGATTAAAACAAAGAATATTATAGCAGTTGCAATAGAAAATCTTATCACTCTGATGATATCGGCTATCATGTTTTTTCTATTCGGTTATGCGATAATGTTCGGAACAGCGGAAAACATAGCGTTTTCCAGTATCGGTACTATTAACGACTATGCCTTCGCACTGATGCAGCTGATGTATGCCACAATATGCATTACCATTTTTGGAGGAGCCATGTCTGAAAGAACCAGAACAAATGCGCTTCTTGCCGGAGCAGCTATCTCAAGCGTTCTGATATATCCTGTATTCGGCAGATGGGTGTGGAACAGCGAAGGCTGGCTAAACACTCTGGGATTCATGGACTTTGCAGGAGGTTCTGTAGTACATCTTTCCGGCGGACTCATTGCACTTGCGGGTATAATAAGTGTGGGGAAAAGAAAGGATTCCGACTCGGGAAAATCAAATGTTCCGTTTGCCGTTCTTGGAGTATTCATACTCTGGTTCGGTTGGATGGCGTTTGCAGGCGGAAGCTGTCCTGCATTCACAGAGCGGGTCCCTGTTACTCTTCTCAATACAACGATTGCCGCAGCGTTCGGAATGGCCGGTTCCCTTTCACTCAGGTTTCTATTCAAAAAAAGAGGGCAGTTCCTCATTTCAATATTTGACGGTATACTCGGCGGACTTGCAGCAATTACAGCATGTTCGTACTATGTGAAGCCCTGCAGCGCGGCAGTAATTGCATTCACCGCGGGCGCTGTTGCAATGATATGTCATTATCTTCTGAAACACCTTGATATAGATGATGCCGTAGATGCTGTTCCCGTTCATCTTGCAGGCGGTATAACAGGCCTTGTTCTGCTTCCGTTTTTTGCAGAGCAGCAGTTTATAGTAACATCATCGAGGATTGCACAGCTAGGCATTCAGTGTATAGGAATATCAGTCAACATCGTGTGGACATTCGGCCTTTCGCTTCTTATGTTCCAGATAATAAAGCGTACCATTGGCCTTCGTGAAAGCACCGAAGCAGAGGAAAAAGGACTCAACATCACTGAATTTGAAGACATATATTCCTGGGAGCATTTCATGGAGAAAAGTGAATACCAGGAACAGATATACAAGAAAAACAAACTGCTTCGCAAACAGGCAAGACTTATAACCGTAACAGAAGAACAGGAAAAAAACAGAATCCGGCAGGAACTTCATGACGGTGTCGGACAGTCACTGGCAGCACTCAAGCTTATCCTTGGAATGGCAAAGAACAACCCGGACAATCCGGATCTTGTGGAAAATGCGATTGCAATGACAGATGATTCCATAAAAGAAATGAGAGCCATTCTCAACAACCTCAATCCCCCTAAACTTGAAGAAGGACTTGAGAAGGCAATTGAGGCGCTCTGCATAAGTTTCTCGGCAATTGACGGGGTTACATGCACGATGGAATCCAGTTGTGAAATTCCTCCTTACGATGAAACGCATGCACTCAATATATTCAGAGTAATACAGGAAGCCTGTAGCAACGCAGTCAAGCACGGCGATGCTGAAAATATATGTGTGAGTATAAAGGAATCCGGCAGCGGGTGTATATTTGAAATATCAGACGACGGCAAGGGCTTCCATGTATCCGAAAAGAAATTCGGTATGGGCATTCCGTCAATGACAGACAGGATGCGTATGCTTGGCGGTGATTTTTCAATATACAGTACAGTCGGAGAAGGAACAAGAGTGGTAGCGGAGGTGCCATATGGAGAACAGTAAGATAAGAATATTTCTGGCGGATGATCACAAGCTTCTTAGAGAATCCCTGATAATGCTTCTATCGCAGGAAGAAGATATTGAAATAACCGGAAACGCATCTGACGGGCTTGATACAGTCAGGCAGATTTATGAAATGAAAGGCGAAACCGATATTCTCCTGATGGATATAGCAATGCCGCGAAAAGGCGGTTTTGAAACCGCAAAAGATATAAAATCATCATTTGAGAATATCAAAATAATATTCCTCACAATGCACAAAAATGAGGAAATGCTTGCAGAGGCCTTTGAAAACGGTGCTTCAGGCTATGTCCTCAAAGAAAATGCGTTTGAAGAACTGGTATCAGCCATACGAAAGGTAATGGCAGGAGAAATATATATATCCAATGTCATAGCTCCACTTCTTCTTAACGGTTTTCTTCAGAACGAGAAGCACAGCAAGGACCTTTCGGGCAGAGAGCGTGAGGTTCTGAAACTTCTTGCCGAGGGATACAGCAACAGGGAAATAGCAGATTTCCTTTCAATTTCAATAAAGACAGTCGAAACACACAGGGCGAATATAATGAAAAAGAACAATTTTAAGAATATCACAGAGCTGGTTCTTTACGCTGTCAGAAATCATATTATTGAAGTATAGAAAACGTTTAGGGTAAAACCTCCATGTCTTTGGGGGTTTTTCTGTATTTCAAAAAGCTTTCTTTTCACATAATATTTAGTTGTGCTAGTTATGTATTATTTGAAAGGAAGTGTTATAAATGATTAATACTGGCGATACCGCTTTCATGCTGGTCTGTGCAGCATTGGTATTCATCATGACACCGGGTCTTGCTTTCTTCTACGGCGGTCTGGTGAACAAAAAGAATGTTTTGACAATAATGATGCAGAGTTTTATCTCTATGGGTGTAGTAACCATCATCTGGTTCGTGGTCGGTTTTTCACTGGCCTTCGGACCTGATGCTGGTGGAATCATCGGAGGGCTAAAATACTGTTTCTTCAACGGAGTAGGTCTTGTGCCCAATGCACAGTATGGCGAATCAATTCCATTCTTTGCATTTGCAAGTTATCAGGAGATGTTTGCAATTCTCACACCCGCCCTTATAACAGGTGCTTTTGCAGACAGAGTAAACTTCAAGAGTTATCTCGTATTCCTGGTATTCTGGACACTGCTCATATATATTCCTCTCGCCCACTGGGTATGGGGCGGCGGATGGCTTGCAGATCTTGGCGTTGTTGACTTTGCCGGAGGTATCGTTGTACACGCAAGTGCTGGTCTTGCCGCACTGGCTTCAGTATTCTTCGTCGGCAAGAGAAAACATAGAGACAAGGCGAATCTTGAACCCCACAATGTTACACACGTTGCCCTTGGAACAGGACTTTTATGGTTCGGATGGTTCGGATTCAATGCAGGAGGCGCACTTGGAGCAAACGGTCTTGCTGCAACAGCCTTCATCAACACTGACCTTGGGGCATCTTTCGCTATGGTCACATGGCTTGTTCTTTCATGGACAAGAGACAAAAATGCAAGTTTTGTAGGTGCGCTTACAGGAGCAGTTGCAGGTCTTGCAACTGTTACTCCGGCTGCCGGCTATGTTCAGCCGTGGGCTGCTGCCGTAATTGGAATTATTGCAGGTGTATGCTGTTACTTTGCAGTTAAGATTAAAAACAGACTTGACTGGGACGACGCCCTTGATGTATGGGGTGTTCACGGAGTAGGAGGTATCATCGGATCAGTTCTTACAGGTGTATTTGCTGTAAGTTCAATCAACGGTGTAAGCGGACTCATAGAAGGTGATGTTCATCAGTTCCTTGTTCAGATTCTTGGAACAGCTGTTGCTGCAGTATACGGTTTCATAATGACATGGATTATACTTAAAGTTGTCAACAGGTTTCTTCCTGTCAGAGTATCTGAAGAAGAGGAACTTGAAGGTCTGGATCATGCACTTCATCATGAAGAGGCATATCACATGGAATAGCTTACCAGAACTACTTTTCCTTACAGTTCTTAAATACAGCGAAAGTAATTTTCCGCTGACAAGCACAAATAGTTTTACACATCGTAAAAGCCGGGGTTCATTTGCCGCCCGGCTTTTGCATTCTTTTCTATACATTGAACAGGAAGTTGACTATATCCCCGTCCTTCATAACATATTCCTTTCCTTCTGACCTCAGAAGTCCCTTTTCCTTGGCTTTGGCCAGGCTTCCGCCGCATTCCATCAGTTTATCATAGGCGATTGTTTCAGCTCTTATAAATCCTCTTTCAAAATCTGTATGAATTCTGCCTGCTGCCTGAGGAGCCTTTGTGCCCTCTCTGACAGTCCACGCACGGCACTCATCCTCTCCTGCTGTCAGGAACGATATGAGACCCAGAAGACTGTATGATGCTTTAATCAGTTTATCCAGTCCGGATTCGCTTATACCCAGCTCCTCAAGGAACATTTCCTTTTCTTCATCATCAAGTTCTGAAATCTCCTGCTCTATTTCTGCGCAGATTTTAACTGCTTTTGCCCCTTCTGTCTCTGCAAATGCCTTCACTTCCCTGACATATTCATTGTCAGTTGCATCTGTCGCATCAGCTTCAGAAACGTTTGCTACATAGATTATCGGCTTGTATGAAAGGAGGTTAAGCCCTGATACAAATTCTTTTTCTTCTTCAGAAAGCTCCATAGCTCTTGCCGATTTGCCCTCTGCGAGGAAATCCATAACCTTCTGGAGAATATCTATCTCCTTCTGGAGAGTCTTGTCTCCCTTGAGGTTCTTGACTGTTTTTGTAATTCTTCTCTCCAGAATCTCCATATCTGAAAGGATAAGTTCTGTGTTGATTGTCTCAATATCCGATAAAGGATTGATCTTTCCGTCAACATGAACGACATTCGAATCGTCAAAGCATCTTACCACGTGAACGATTGCAGCAACCTCGCGAATATGTCCCAGGAACTTGTTGCCGAGGCCTTCCCCTCTTGATGCGCCCTTCACAAGACCGGCTATATCGCAGAATTCAATCGTTGTATATGTTGTCTTCTTTGAGTTGTATATCTCATGGAGCTTTGTCACCCTCTCGTCGGGCACTGTCACAACACCCACATTCGGTTCTATTGTACAGAACGGATAGTTTGCCGCTTCAGCTCCTGCTTTAGTTATTGCATTAAACAGTGTACTCTTTCCTACATTAGGAAGTCCTACGATACCTAATTTCATCTCTGTCTCCTTCTAATATATACTGCAGTAAAAGTATATCATATAACTCTCATGATGAACAATCAAAACAGTTTTATCTTGCTTTTTTTCTTCTTTTCAGAATCATGTACAGAACGGCTGCACATATGATTACTGCAAGCGAAAGCACCTGAGCCTGTTTGAACGGTCCAATCATAAGGCTGTCTGTCCGGAGCGCCTCAACAAAAAATCTCTCAAAAGAGTACGCAGCAGCATAAATGCATATAATCTGCCCGTCAAATTTTATTCGCCTGCTCAGTATTAAAAGCAGTACAAAAAGAATGAAGCACCAGACCGATTCATAAAGAAATGTCGGATGAACCGCCTGTCCGTCCACATATACAGCCCATGGAAGATCAGTCGGTCCTCCGTGTGCCTCAGAATTAAAAAAGTTTCCCCATCTGCCGATTGCCTGACCCAGCGCGATGGAGGGTGCAGTCAGATCCATAAGTTTCAGAAATGCAATCTTATGATACCTGCATACAAAATATGCTGCAAGTATTCCAAATATTAGTCCTCCATGGATTGCAAGTCCTCCTCCTCTGAAATCTATTATCTTAAAGATATCACCCCGGTAGTTTTCCCAGTTAAATATGACATAATACGCCCTGGCGCCTAATATCCCGATTGGAATTGCCCACAGCAGCACATCAAGATAATGCTCCTGGTTGATTCCGAATCGCGGCGCTCTTGCATATGCAAGAAACGAAGCCAGAAGAACGGCACATGCTATAATGACACCGTACCACATAATATCAAGTCCGAACACCGTAAAAGCCACCGGTCCGGGTGAAGTAAACATAAGCTCATCTCCTTGTATAAAATTAATCAATATATTATAATACTACAAATAATCAAAAGACAGTCGTACAAACCGATTGCTCCTGCCTTTAGCATTACTGTCTTTCAGACTGAGTCATTTATTATTCCGGAGCACATAATACATAAACTGAAACAGGCTTTTATCCCGGCTGTGACATTATCTGTTACATTCATGTACTCTTTTCACCGGCATTCCATTAGAAATATTATAATTATTATTAGTGAATGTCAATGTTTTGAGTGGATATGGGCAATAGATAAAGCCGCCATAATATACGAAAACAATACATTGTTCTCATGACCATATACCCTCAGGTATTCTTTAAAACGGTCATACCGTTACTCTATTTACTGTAAACGAAAGGCTGAACTATGAAGTATGAAAAAATTGTTAAAGCTGTATATCTGTCAAGGCCCAACAGGTTTACTGCCGTTGTGAGCATTAATGGAATAACTGAAAAATCCCATGTAAAGAACACAGGAAGACTGAAAGAACTTCTTGTTCCCGGTGTGACAGTATTTATCGAAGATTACCTGGGCCGAATGGGAACACGCAAAATGCGTTACTCCCTTATCGCTGTCATGAAGGGCGATAAAATTGTAAATATCGACAGCCAGGCTCCGAATAAAGTGGTAAAGGAAGCTCTGGAAAACGGAGAGATAGTATTACCGGAAATGAAAGGTCCTCTTGAGATACAAAGCGAAAAAAAGTACGGCAATTCAAGATTCGACATATATATAAAGGATGCGTACAGCAGGGAGGGCTTTATTGAAATCAAGGGGTGTACACTTGAAAACGAAGGTACCGCCCTTTTTCCCGATGCACCTACACAGCGCGGTGTCAAACATCTTAAAGAACTGAAAAAAGCAGCAGAAAGCGGTTACTTTGCCGCGGTATTTATAGTCATTCAGATGAAAGGTGTATCACTGTTTCAGCCCAACAAAACAAGCCATCGTGAATTTGCCGATGCTATGAGGGAAGCTTATGAATCAGGAGTAAAAATACTATGCTGTGACTGCGATGTCACCGAGAACAGTATTACTCTTTCTTCGCCTGTACCCTTCAGGCTTTATGATTAACTAGGCAAAATTGTATTTTTGTATTTTTGCTCCTTAACAACCGGGATTATATGAGTTAATATATTAATGTTGACTTAAATGGGGGTTAAATTTTACTGATGAAGAAGACAAAAAAAATACTGCTGATTGTAATTATTCTGCTGCTGATATTGCTTATCGCACTGCTTGGAATGTGCAGAAGCTACAGTTCTAAATATCTTGAATCGGATACTCTTCCCGATAATGTTTTCATTAATGGCATTGACTGTTCTGAAATGACAAAAAAAGATGCAAGAAAAAAACTTGTAAACGAATGGAATTCTAACAGTTTTGAAATCACATCACAGGGTGAATGCATCGAGAGTATTCCTCTTTCAGGAATGAAATACACAATTACCGAAAACATCAGATCCTGCATATCGGATGCAGGCTTCTTTGCATACCTAAGGCACCTTGCCGGAAAGCCTTATGAAATATCAATTCCGATGACTGTGCGCAGCGGCGGCAAGGCATTCAATTCCGAATACAAAGCCTTCTGCGACAGGCTCGATGAAGGAACTACACACACTGAAGATGCATATGTTGATATGAGCACTACAGACTTCAATGTTGTTGCGGAAATTTATGGTGACAATGTCGACAGAAAACTTCTTAGATCTTCAATCTACAGCATGATATCCGAAGGTACAATGACTCTTGACTACAACAGAGATGATTTCATAGATGTCCCTGATATCACTACCGACAGCAGAGAGATTGAAGAACAGCTGGAATACTGCAATACATATCTTAAGGAAAAAATCACATATGAATTCGGAGGCACCGAAATTACAATCACTCCTGCTGAACTTAATGATATGATTTATCTTACCGAAAGCGGTGATGTTGCAGTTGACAGCAAAAAAGTCAGAGAATATGTTGACAGACTGGCTTATGATACAGATACATACGGCAGCAACAGAGTATTCAGATCCACCAACCGCGGTGATATTACTGTATATGGAGGCGCATATGGCTATCTGATTGACAGAGATGCCGAGACTAAGCAGCTTTCAAAAGATCTCATATCCGGAAATGATGTCACAAGAGAACCCGAATACATATATAGGGGGAACGGAAGAAACGGAAGAGATGATATCGGTTCAACTTATCTTGAGATAGACCTTTCAGCCCAGAAACTTTGGTATTACCAGTCGGGAAGAATCATTTTCACTTCCGAATTTGTAAGCGGGAACCTGAAAGACGGAACAGGAACTATTGTTGGAACATATTCACTCGCATACAAGGAGAGAGATGCAACACTTAAGGGAGAGAATGTAGACGGCACCGATTACGAAAGTGAAGTTGAGTACTGGATGCCTTTCTGGAACGGTTACGGGCTTCACGATGCTCCATGGAGAGACGAATTCGGAGGAACCATATACAAGACCAACGGAAGTCACGGATGTATCAATCTTCCTCCTGAAAAAGCAGAACAGCTTTTCTCAATTATAAAAACACATGACATTATTGTAATATATTATTAATGGTGAATTCTATGACAGACTACTGCAGATATATTGACCATACGCTTCTTAAACCAGAGGCATCTTCCGCACAGATCCGCAGACTGTGTGATGAGGCTCGCGAATTTCACTTTCACTCTGTATGTGTTAACAGTTCAAATGTCCGCCTGGCGGCAGAGCTTCTCAAAGGGACAGATGTTGCGGTCGCGGCCGTCACCGGTTTTCCGCTCGGTGCAATGAGTACTGCCGCAAAGGCATTCGAAACCGAAACAGCATGTGCCGACGGTGCATCTGAAATAGATATGGTTATAAACATCGGAAGGCTCAAAGACAGAGACTACGATTATGTAAGAGAGGATATCAGAAGTGTCGTAACGGCTGCATCAAAGCATGGTGCAATCGTAAAGGCTATCATCGAAACCTGCCTCCTTGACAATGACGAAAAAGCCGCTGCATGCAGACTGGCAGAAGAAGCAGGTGCTGCTTTTGTCAAAACTTCCACCGGATTTGGAGCAGGAGGCGCAACGTGCGAGGATATAATCATCATGCGTGAAAACATCAGCGAAAATGTAAGAATAAAGGCTTCAGGAGGTATCAGAACATTTGCTGATATGAAGAGAATGCTTGATGCCGGTGCCGACAGAATCGGCGCATCAGCATCGGTTAATATCATTAAAGAAACTTACAGGGTATGATAAAACTCATACCCTGTTTTTCCTATTCAGTCATAATATCTGAAATATCAAGATCCGCTTCTTTTCTTCTTTTGAACTTCTCCTTATTGAACAGGTCATAAAGAACCGGTACCACATAAAGAGTAAGAACTGTTGCATAAAGAAGTCCTCCTATGCATACCACTGCAACAGGCTGCATCATATCAGTCCCGGCTGTTTTACCGAAAGCCATTACTGAAAGACCAAGTATTGTTGTAATACATGTCATCATTACCGGACGGATTCTTGTAATACACCCTTCAACGATAGCAGGCTTCTTCTTTTTGCCTTCTCCCCGCAGCTGGTTTATGTAATCAACGAGAACTATTCCGTTATTTACGATTATTCCCGCAAGCATTACAAATCCGATCATAGCAATTACTGAGATTTCATTTCCAGTAACAAGCAGTGCAAGAAGTCCTCCTGTAAATGCAAGCGGAATTGTAAACATTATTATGAAAGGTGAAAGAATCGACTGGAACTGAGCCACCATAATAAGGTAAATCAGTATTACAGCAAGAACCATCATCAGAAGAAGATCCTTCATGGCATCATATATTGTCTCGCTCATTCCGACAGATTCATATGTTACCCCATCAGGACATTCATAGCTTTTATCTATAGTATCAAGGACATCTTCTGTGACAAGAGTAACATTATGCTCTTTGTCTATTTCTCCCTTTACTGTAAGGTATGTTCGCTGATTGAGTCTTGTTATTGAGTGCATTGCTGATTCTCTGTTAATATCCGCAATATCCTTCAGCTTAACAGTTTTCTCGTTTCCGTTACTGTCGGTAACCTTGAAACTGTAATTCCTGATGTACTTCGGTGTCAGCTCATCAGCATCGCTGCTCTTTACGACAACATCATAGTCATCACCCTTCCATGTTACAGATGTTGCAGTCTTCTCTGCCGAAAGGCATTTCGATATCTCCTGATATACCTGTGCAACTGTGAGTCCTTCGCCGGCAGCTTTCTTTCTGTCAACTGTGAAATGGATTTCAGGATCCGTATCTTCAATGC
This sequence comes from Bacillota bacterium, assembly GCA_016293805.1. Classification (GTDB taxonomy): domain Bacteria; phylum Bacillota; class Clostridia; order Peptostreptococcales; family Anaerovoracaceae; genus UMGS973. Next base: position 13,476 of record JAEDDI010000043.1, read on the forward strand.
CGTTTTCAACAGTGGAAATACCGTCTACTTCAGAGACAATCTTTGATATATCTTCTACAGCCTTCTGAAGGACATCCGTATCATCACAGTATACATTCAGTGTAACGCCGGATCCTCCCATAGAGTCCATATACGATGTCATCATAGATGATCCTCCCGAAGCTTTAATCTCTGCATCAAATCCGCTGCACAGACCATTTATCTCCTCCGCTATCTCCTGGCTTGTCCTCTTCATATCTTCATCGAGTATTACGTACATTGATATTCCGGTTGACTCTTTTTCCTCATCATCAAGCGAAATGCCAAACATGCTTCCGCCTGAAAGCATAGCTCCCACAGTTTCCACTTCATCTACAGACATTACCTTCTCGGCTACCCTGTCAGCCATTTTCATGGTATCTTCCGTTTCGCTTCCTTCAGGCATTGAAATCTCGACCATCATCTCTGGTGAGGTCATCTCCGGAATGAATGAAAATCCCTTTACTATCACGCTTCCGACGCTGGCTGCAAGAAGAACAGCAGCAAATATGAGTACTATCGCCTTGTGTCTCAGTGCCCATCTCAGAGATACAGCATATTTTTTCTTGAATCGTCCAAAAGCCTTTTCAGGTTTCACATCTATATTATCAAGAAGAGATGCGGAAATTGCAGGTACAAGAGACATTGCAACTATCAGGGAAGCGATTAGAACATAACCTAGCGAAAGTGCCATATCGGTGAAGATTTCCCTGGTAATCCCGTTTGTGAAAATTATAGGGACAAATACGCATATTGTTGTTACAGTAGATGCGGTTATGGCTGCTGCAACCTGTTTTGTTCCTGCAAAAGCCGCCTTTACAGCGGGAACCCCTCTCCTTCTCAGCCTTGTAATATTCTCAATTACAACTATTGAATTATCCACAAGCATTCCAACAGAAACCGCAATTCCCGAAAGAGATATCATGTTGAGCGTAATACCTGAAAAATACATGAGAACAACAGCAAATACAACGCTGACAGGTATTGCTAAAACGACAATAAATGTCGGTCTCCAGCTTCTCAGGAAAAGCGCAAGCACGATAACTGCAAACAGGGCACCTAATAGCAGCGCCTGCATTATCGACTGTATAACAAAACTGATATAGTATCCCTGGTCCATCATCGATGTAAACGAAAGACCTTCATATTCACTTTCAATCGTTCTGAATTTATCACTGATATTTTTACATACTTCAGATGTAGCATAATCTGACTGCTTTGAAAATGTAAGGAGTATTCCGTCCTCCCCGTTGACTTTTGTATATATTCTGTCGCTGTTGTCGGATACAAATACATCCGCTATATCGGCAACTGTAATATTTCCAACTTCGTCAGTTCCCGAATCAAACAGTACAAGATTTCTTACCCCCTTTAGTGATTTTACATTATCACCTACACTTACAAGATATTTCGTATCATTAACAGATACATATCCTGCCGGCATAGAAAAATTCTGTGCTGTAAGAATCTGCGATACAGACTCCACTGTAAGTGCAGGTCCAAGATCTGCTTTTTTCAGAGCCTCATCTCTGGCAGCGTCAAGCTGTGACATCGCATTTGATATTTCGCTTCTTGAACTGTCTATTGTATTTTGTGCTGATGAAAACTGCGCCCCGGCATTCTGAAAAGACTCTATAGCCTCATATGAACCTTTTTCAGCTTCCTTGTACGCCTGCTGAAGCTGATTCACTGTATTTTCAGCCTGCTGACTTGTCTGACCGAGTGCAGCAAGCTGTGCATCTGTCTCTGCAAGCTGTTTCTGTATCTGTGCGGTGGTTTCAGGGTCAGAAAGTCCTGAATCGAGCTGTGCCTGAAGAGACTGTTTTGTTCCCTCAAGTATGCTTATCTGCGTTGCAAGTGCCGATGCTTTTGCCTGTGCGGCATCAAGCTTGGAAGCCGCATCAGAAAGCCTGTCAACAGCATCATCTTTAGATTCCTCATACTTTTTCTTATTTTTGTCCAGTTCCGACTGTGCCTTTGCAAGCTGATTCCTGCCGTCCAGCAGTTTTTTCTGTGCTGCTGCAAGTTCTGAATTTACAGACGCAAGTATCCTGTTGTTAATCTCATCAATCTTGTCCTGACTTATACATACATTTATCTGAGACTCCATAAGTCCGGAAGCTTCAATTCCGGCAACACCATCTATTCCTTCAAGCCTGTTCATCAGTG
>JAEDDI010000004.1 GCA_016293805.1 Bacillota bacterium
TTGTTTCTGCAACTGCCATTTCTGCTAGAGGAACTGCTTCCTTGTAGATAGCCTTTGCTGCTTCATAGCAGAGCTTGTCTACCTGTTCCTGAGTATAGTCCTGGATTGCATCGAATGCCGCACGGGCTTTCTGTAACTGTTCCTGAATTGTCATAGTATCTTTCTTCTCCTTTTTTAATCAATTAATATGTTCACTATGAATTGTATATCATTATTATATAAGTTATAATATTAAAAAAGTGTTGTACATACAACTACTTTTCCGACTTTTATATGATATATTATTATGGGTTTTTATAATTTTTTATGTAAATTCGATGGAAGCCCAAAAAATAAGTTACTAATTTGCAGCATATTTGTTCTATTAACAAGAAAATAAGGAGACTTTCCTGCTTTATGGATAAACTTCAAAAAAATCTTCTGATGGAATGTTCACTGTTTTCAGGCATTAATCACAATGACCTGGACAGAATCATCAATATCACATCCGCAATGCCAAAAAGTTATCAGAAAGGCGATACAATAATAGGCAAGACCGATGGAAGGGGCAGAATCGGAATAGTAACAAGAGGGAAAATAACAGAGCACAAATACCATATCGACGGTTCCTCGCAGCTTATGAAAATATACAGCAGAAGTGATATTCTGGGACTGAATGAGGCGGCATCGATGATGACCGGTTCGCCCAATACATACACAGCCTACACAGACTGCACTGTCGTATTCCTCTGGTACAGAAACCTTGTTGACTCCAGCTATCTGAACGGAGATCTCCGGCTTGCTGTCCTTCGTAATATTTCAAGAATACTCGCCGAAGAAAATATCAGATCAGTTCATACAATAGATATTCTGTCACATTACACTATCAGGGAACGCATAAAAGCATTTCTCAACATTCAGCAGGAGATGCACAAATCTACTAGTTTCGACATCTCCATGAATCAGGTACAGCTGGCGCAGTATCTGCGCGTAAACAGAAGCGTCCTCTCCAGAGAACTTAACATTATGAGAAAAGAGGGGCTCATCGACTTCAAAGGTTCTGTGTATACTGTGCTTTACTGATTAGTGTAAATCGTTACTCAAATATTTTTAAATATAGTGAAGTAATTTTAGCTACATCTCATGCTGTTTGATGTTAAAATGAAATATATTTATATTTTTCAGGAGGAATCGTATGAATTTTGGAGAAAACTTAAAAATATTTCTTTCAAAAAACAACATGACAATGACTGCACTTTCAAAAAAGACAGGAATCACCTACAACATGATAAAAAAATACTGTGCAGAAGAGGCTGACCCTACAATCTCCTATGCGCTTAAAATAGCAGAAGTATTAGAAACATCTCTGGATGAGCTTATGAATTATACGCCGAAGCGCAAAACCACAATGTTTCAGGATGTATTTGAACGTGATTTCACATACATCGAAGGATTCATGAGAAGCGTCAGACGATTTCAGGACAGAGAAGCGCTTGTCGATCCTGCGGCAGACAGAACATGGATGTACGCACAGCTCAACGAGGATGTTAACAGACTGGCAAATGCTCTGATTGACAGAAGCGTTAAAACCGGAGATGTTGTTTTCTATCAGCTGCCAAACTCACCCGAGTTCATATTTGCATATCTTGCACCGCAGAAATTCGGCGCTGTGACAAGTCCTGCCAATTTTAATTTCTCACCTGCGGAAACAGCTGTATGTCTTGAAACAAGCAGACCTAAAGTATATATATATGATGCATCTATTGCATCCATGGCTGTAAAAGCTATAGAAGCTTCCGGTTCAAAACCCGATATTATCATTATGACAGGAGAAGGCGAGCTCCCGGAAGGTCATGTGCGCTACGAAGAATTCATCAAGGGTTACCCGTCAAGCGAGCCCGAAGTTGATTTTGTACCGAACATATACAGCGAGGTTATGCGTCTTTACACATCGGGAACAACAGGAAAACCAAAGGGAGTGCCTGTCCTCAATGCCAATGAGGTTCTTACTGCGCATGATGTTATCATGCATTTCCCTATGAACTCAACAGACACAACAATGAACACCACTCCATGGTTCCACAGAGGCGGAATCCACTCCGGCGGTCCCGGACCTACATTCTACGCAGGCGGAAGGGTAATTATAATGAAGTCGTTTGCACCAAAACTCGCTCTTAAATACACACAGCAATATGGTGTAACTTTCCTTATAGGCGTCCCTTCAATTATGAAAATGCTGGTAAGGCAGCAGGAAAGATACGATGCGGATCTTTCATCGCTTAAGGGAATCGTAACTATGGGTGCTCCGTTTGAAAGAGCAGACTGCATCAGGATACATGAGGTTCTCACACCTAATATATATAACGGATACGGAACAACTGAAACATTCTGGAACACCTTCCTCAGACCTTATGAACTCCCTGAGATGGCTGGAACAGCAGGCAGAGCGTGCACCGATGATGATGTCAGAGTTGTCAAGGTATACGAAGACAGAAAAGCATCTCCTGACGACCTTGCTGCCATGGACGACACCGAAGTCGGAGAGGTTATAATAAGGACTCCGAAATCATCCTACAGCTACTTCAACAATCCTGAAGAAGAGGCAAACAAGTTCAGTGAAGGATGGATGTACACAGGGGATCTCGCAACATGGGACAGACATCAGTTCATTTCCATAGCAGGAAGAAAGGACGATATGATAATATCCGGCGGAGAAAACATATATCCTCCGATTATCGAGGAAGCTCTCAACTCGCATCCGAAAGTATCCTCATCAGCTGTCACAAGCGTACCTGATAAGGTGAGAGGAGAAGCAGTGGTAGCATATATTGTGCCTGCAGACGAATCGCTCACAGTATCTGAAATGGTTGACTACTGCAACAATTCCGACATGCTTTCGGCATTCAAAAGGCCAAGATTCTACCGCTTCGTCAAGGAACTGCCGATGACAGCCACAGGCAAGCTTCAGCATTACATCGTTCAGGAAATGGCGCTTTCAGATCTCGAGTCCGGACTTCTGAAACTGGCAGTAAAAAGTGACAGATAACCTTAGTATTAAAGCCCGCACATGCGGGCTTTTTTATCCGATATATACATCTACAGCCTTGGCCTCAGTCTCTCCTGTATTCCAAAGAGAATGAGCCTTTGACCCTTCTATTACAACCGACTCGTCTTCAGCAAGAATCTTCTCTCCATCCTCAAATCTGACTGCAATCTCTCCTGAAACAACAGTAACAAGATGATTGTAGCTGTGTGTATGCTGCATAAGCGGACCGCCTCCCATGGGGCCAAACCGAATAATCCTCCCGGTGCCCCGGGCAAGTTCCTTCTCTGTGCAGCCTATCATATCCGCCGACAGGCAGAATCCTGTTATGTCTCCTGTTTCAAACGAGAACCCTGATTCTATTTCATCGGCAAAGCTTCCGAAAGCTGCCATGCTTTCTGCGAGCCTCTTCAGTTCGTCATCCTTCATATTCCATAAAACCTCCTGGCATTTTCGCATGTTATTCTAACAACATCCTCATACTCCATGCCCTTGATATCAGCAACTTCTTGTGCCGTGTATTTTACGAAGGCCGGAACGTTTCTCTTGCCCCTGTGCGGTTCAGGCGTGAGATAAGGGGCATCTGTCTCTATCAGAAGATACTCTATCGGAACAGCAGCGCAGGCTTCCTTTGTCTTTCTGTTGTTTTTGTATGTAATCGGTCCTGCAACTGAAATAGTGGCGCCCATGGCAACATACTGAAGCGCAATTTCCTTAGAGGCGGAGAAGCAGTGAATTACAACTCTTGCATCATCTGTCATCTTGCCTCCCGGCCCCGGTCTTTTCGGAAACCATGACTTTCTTTCATCACTGAAGGCACCCTCTTCTTTTAGTATCTGCATAACAGGCTGCACAGCATCCCTCTCATGAATTGCAATCGGCATTTTCAGTTCGTTTGCAAGACGAATCTGTTTTCTGAACCAGTATTCCTGATTATCACGTTCGGAATAGTTCTTGAAAAAGTCAAGACCTATCTCTCCAATGGCAACGACTTTTTCCCTGCGGGCAAGCCCTTTAATGAGTTCAAGCTGCATATCGTCCATATTGTCGGCATCATGGGGATGACTTCCCACAGCGGCATAGCACCAGTCATACATATTTGCATGACTGCAGGCATTCATCGAGCTTTCAAGATCAAACCCGATATCACATATCATCATTCCTTCATCTTCAATGCTCCTGATGAATTTTTCTTTTTCTGCCGGCTTAAGACTTGTCTCATTTAAATGTGTGTGTGCATCAAACAGCATATTATCTCCTAACCTATCAGTCGAAGAACAAAGCATATTCATCCTCATCGGCTCCTCTCAGACGGATTCTGCCATCCTTCTTCTCACCGATATAGTACGCCTCCTCTTCAACACTCTGATATCTGTATTTTCCGTTTCTGTATTCCGTCTGAATCTGAACAAAATCATCAAACATGTCCAGATTTCCGTCGTACTCAAAGCAGATTTCATTTTTCTCCGCAAGATGATGAGGGAGTTCATCGACGTAGTACTGCATCTCGTCCAGTTCCTCTTCACTTGTTATCTCAGTGTGAAAGAAGATATATCTCCCGTCAATTTCCGCTCTGTCTTTAGCAGGACCGTAAAGGGCCTTCTTCAGGCATACAGCATCTTCTTCACTATCCGCTCTGAATTTAATGTCTAAAGTTATTCTCATAATCATATACCTGAAAAGGCGCGGTATCCCGCGCCCGTATAATCTAATTTACTGAATTGCCGTCGGCAGCATCTGTTGAAACAAACTGAAGAGTTTCTTTTCCATCCGCTTCATCTTCTGCAAACAGAATCATTCCCTTCGATTCAAGACCTCTGAGCTTGCGCGGAGCAAGATTTGCAACAACTACAACTTTTTTTCCTACGCAGTCTTCAGGCTTGAAATAGTTCGCAACCCCTGATATTATCTGCCTTTTCTCTGTGCCCATCTTCATCTGGAACACCAGCAGTTTGTCTGCTTTAGGGTGCTTCTCTGCTTCGATGATAGTTCCAACTCTAAGATCAAGCTTATCGAAGTCGTCATAAACAATTTCATCCTTAAGCTCAAGAGGAATATTCTCTTCCTTAGGACCGTTCATGGCTTCAAGTTCTGCAAGTTCCTTCTCAATGTCAAGTCTAGGGAATATAGGGTTGCCCTTCTTCACCTGCTCTCCCGACATCATTTCAAATTCGGATGCATCGCTCCATTCAGGCTCTGCATACCACAATCCGATCTGTTTTCTTATTTCGTCCGCTGTTGTATGCATGAACGGATAGATGAGCACGGATATGATTCTGAGCGCTTCTGCAAGGTTATGCATTACTGTATCAAGTCTGCCCTTCTGTTCCTCGTCCTTTGCAAGAATCCATGGTGCAGTCTCATCTATGTACTTATTGGCTCTTCTTACAACAATCCATATTTCCTCAAGAGCCATGTTGAATGCGAACCTGTCCATCTGCGCTTCAACCTTTGCAGCTGCTGATACAGCTGTATTCTTAAGCTCCTCGTCAACATCAGTCCATGTAGATTTGTCTATATCCGGAACAATTCCCCCATCGTACTTTTCAATCATGGAAACTGTTCTTGATACAAGATTTCCAAGGTCGTTCGCAAGGTCATAGTTCATCCTCTTCAGCATAACCTCATTTGTGAATATTCCATCCTGTCCGAATGTGTATTCACGAAGAAGAAAATACTTGAGAGCATCTATACCGTATCTGTCTATCAGTTTTACAGGGTCTACAACGTTGCCCTTGGATTTGCTCATCTTTCCGCCTTCAAGGAGAAGCCATCCATGTCCGAGAATCTGTTTCGGAAGAGGAAGCCCCGCGCTCATAAGCATTGCAGGCCATATAATGGAGTGGAATCTTACGATTTCCTTGCCTACAAGATGCACATCGGCAGGCCAGTATTTCTGATACTTTTCGTCATCCTCTGACCATCCCAGAGCTGTAATATAGTTTGATAATGCATCAAGCCACACATACATCACGTGTTTTTCATCGATAGGAACAGGAATGCCCCAGTCGAAGGTGGACCTTGAAATGCATAAATCCTCAAGTCCCTGATTGATGAAACCTCTCATCTCATTTCTTCTTGATTCAGGTTCAAGGAATTCAGGGTGCTCATCGTAAAGCCTGAGGATTCTGTCCGCATACTTTGAAAGTCTGAAGAAGTAAGCTTCTTCCTTTGCAGGTTTAACATCCCTGCCGCAGTCCGGACACTTGCCGTCTACAAGCTGGCTCTCTGTCCAGAAGGATTCGCACGGTGTACAGTAAAGGCCTTCATATTCCCCCTTATAGATGTCTCCGTTCTCATATATTTTCATGAAAAGATTCTGGACACGGCGTATATGTCTGTCCTCTGTGGTTCTGATGAAATCATCATATGATATCTCCATTGTCTTCCACAGTTCCTTGATTCCGGCCACCACGTTATCAACGTATTCCTGAGGCGAAACGCCTGCCTTGTCAGCAATTTCCTGAATCTTCTGACCGTGTTCATCGGTTCCGGTAAGAAACATCACATCATATCCTGTCATTCTCTTGAATCTTGCCATGGCATCTGCCATCACTGTGCAGTATGTATGTCCGATGTGAAGATTTGAACTCGGATAGTAAATAGGGGTTGTAATATAGTATTTTCCTTTTGATTCTGTCATTTTATTTCTTCCTTTCGTCTCTGTTTCGAATGGGAAACAGCAGTACTCCGGTCAGATGATAACCGGGCTACCCTTAATAGTATCACACTTACCCCTTCAGTTCCACATAGTTTTCTATTAATTTGACCAGATTATCAGGCTCTATATTGCCTGTATCTATGGAAAGATGATAGTTCTCCGCAGCGCCCCACTTGCTTCCCGTATGGTTGTTGTAGTAGTTCTGTCTCTTTCTGTCAGATATTGAAATCCATCCGAGAGCCTTCTCCGGGCTGATGCCGTATTCCTCTATCGCCTTCCTGATTCTGAATTCATCATCTGCATAAAGAAATATCGATGTGACATCAGGCTTGCCGCGGAGGATGAAATCTGCACATCTGCCTACAATTACACACGAACCCTCTTCGTAAAGTCTGAGAATCAGTTCCGCCTGTTTTCTGTAATACTTTTCGTCAATTGCTCCTGTTACTCCAAGTGCTGCAGCCAGATTGTACGCAAAGCTTCCATTGCGTTTTTCCTCTCTGCTGCGCAGAACATTCTCCTCGTAACCGGACATCAAAGCAGCCTCAAAGTATGCCCTGTCATAAAAAGGTATACCCATATCTTCTGCTATAAGCCTTCCAACTTCATGCCCTCCGCTTCCGTATTCTCTGCTGATGGTTATTACATGTTTTTTCATAATCATTCACCAATGGTAAACCTGTAGAAACTGCCGCTCTTCTATATTGATTTTAACCTCAAACACAGATTAATACAACCGGAAGTAAATGCCTTACTATTTCACCTTAAAGGTTTTACCTCTAATCACTACTGCCGCGATTTCATTTCCGTTGACACTCCCGCTTTTAACCATGTTCTCAAGGGAGTAGAACCATTCAGCACATCCGAAGCTTCCGTGTCCCTGCGCAGTGGTTTGCACGCCTGCAATTCTTTTTCCATCCCCAAGAACAAAGTATTCAATTTCAAGAGGAATATCGGCCTTTGTATATGCTCTCCCTGAAATCCTGACAGATACCGGTGAAATCTCAAGACTGTTTATTTTCACTTTGACCTCATTCCCTTCAGAGTCCTCTGCCTTAAGTACACCTGTTTCTCCCTTCCTTATATTCTCCTCATAACAGTTTCTCCACATAAATTCAAAACTGCCTTCGTACTTCTTTATATCTCTTCCTTCATCATCATAAAGCACTATTCCCTCTGCCTTGAATTCAACTATCGCCGATGACAGATTTTCGTAATCCATCGCATAAATCATAAATGACACAAAGCCGTTATTTTCAAAACCCCACAAATGCGAACCACCAGAAAGAGGCCTTACAAACTGCTGCCCCGGTCCCTTCATCCGGTTTTCTTCAATCCTGACAGTCAGAGGCGCTCTGTATACATAAAACCCAATATCCGAGAACATGTAGTACTGATCTTTTCCCGCCTCCCAAGGAATATCCGTATCAATCTGAATCCACTGGCTGTATTTATCCCCGATGGATTTTGACACTGTCACTTTTGTACCTCTGTCTTCGCATGTCCTGTCTATCCGCATATATCCGCCCTCAAGGCTTTCCATTACAGAAGAAAGCCCCAGTATCTTTGAAAACTGAACATCAAACTCTCCGGCAGCGGCCACAGTGACCATGCTGAAAACACATATAAGGGCGGCAGCAAGAACCACCGTTTTCATTCTTCTGTTTTTAGGTCTCATATTCAGCTTGTCAAGTGCCATAGCTCTGACTGTGCTGCTGTCAAAATCAGTTTCCGGAACAAGTTCCGCTTCTTTTTCGTTCAGACTGTCTAAATATTCAGCATTCCTCATATGAATTAATCCCCCTCTCAGCAAGTTTTTTTCTGAGCTTTTTCTTTCCTCTCGCAAGAACGTTCTCAACTTTTTTCTCATCTGTTTCCAGCAGCACGGCAATATCTTTCACCTTCATCATCATGAAATATCTGCATATGAACACTCTGCTGTCAGGGGGACCCAGTTCATCGATTATCTCATGGAGAATTCTTGACGTTTCTTCCTGTTCGATGCAGTCATCGACATAAACCGGATGCATATATTCTTCCATCTCTACTGTCTCAATACGTTTTTTCCGGAGTATATCAAGACAGATATTTCTAGCTACAGTATACGTGAAAGCCTTTATAGACTCACAGTTTCTCAGACTTCCTGCGCTCTTCCATACCCTGATGTACACATCACTTTCCGCCTCTTCAGTTTCCTCCCTGGAAAACCCTCTCATCATTGACGTACATATTGTGTGAACACCTCTGCCGTATTCACTAATCAGTATTTTAATTCCCTCATCCGGTTTTCTTTTAAGAAGCTTTACAATTTCTTTCTCAGTCATATCTTTCTCCTGTTTCCCTCTAACTATATATCTAGACGTATCACAATGTCAAAATCACTCATTCCCTGTCAATATTAATTGTGGTAAACTTACCTGTATGGAGGAAAAAACAATGAAAACAGGATTTATAGGCATGGGCAGCATGGCAGCTGCAATGTTAAAGGGTATGACCCGCTTCGCAGGGTTTAAAAGTGAAGATATATGCGCATATGCGCCAAATCAGAAAAAGCTTCAGAAAAACGCACAGCTTCTCGGATTCAGACCGTGTTCAAGTGCCGCAGAGGCTGTATCGGATTCAGAATGCGTGATACTTGCCTGCAAGCCTTATCAGGTTGAGAGTGTTCTTGCCGGGCTTGGCAGTCTGCTTGACGGCAAGGTCCTTATATCTGTTGCGTTCGGATGGGACTATGAACATTTCTCTCAGTATCTTGATACAGATAAAGTAAGGGTTCAGTATATTGTTCCAAACACTCCCGTTTCGGTAGGCGAGGGTATCGTTCTGATGGAGGCAGAATCCGGTCTTTCACCTTCAGAAAGACTCGAATGGAAGAATATTCTCGGCAGATTCAGCAGAGTTATTGAACTTGATTCCTCTCTAATTCCTGCAGGTTCAGCCATAGCAGGATGCGCTCCGGCATTTGTTGATGTATTCATTGAAAGCCTTGCAGACGGAGGAGTTAAAAACGGCATACCCAGGGAAACCGCATACGAGATTATTCCTCAGATGATAATAGGGGCAGCGAAGCTCATGCAGGAAAGCGGTCTTCATCCGGGTCAGCTGAAAGACCAGGTATGTTCCCCGGGCGGAACCACCATACGCGGTGTTGCTGCGATGGAAGAAGGCGGTGTACGTTCTTCAATGATAAGAGCAGTCGATGCGGCATGCGGTAAATAGATATCCGTGATTCGGACTTTATTAAAGATGAGAAAGCTTTCTGCGGTAAAATATAACTGCCGCAGAAGGCTTCAAAAATGGTGATATCGAAACCCATCCCGGCAGGCTTTATATACTTTAAAGGACTCCGCCGCAGCTGATGGAGTCCCTGAAATGCCAGTTTTAAATTGTACCTGCCGGTCTTATCTCACCGTATTTTCTCTTCTGCAAATCCGCTGTCAGTAAGAATCCATATCTTCTCAAATCCGCAGCTTTTTGCATACTCTCCGGCTTCTTCATATCCAAATGCTATATCAGCAGCATTGTGGCAGTCAGCTGTTATCGTAATCTTACCTCCCATTTCCCTGAGAGCCTTCAGAAGTCGCTCTGAAGGATACGGCATGCTTCTGTATCCCCTGCTGACAGCTCCGGTATTTATTTCAAATATCCGCCCCAGACTTACTGCTTTATGCATAACAGGAAGGCAGTATTCAAAATAGTCTTTTTCGTCAAATATTTCTCCGTCTTCATTGAACTTTGTCAGAAGATCAAAATGGCCCTGAATATCTGCTTTTCGTATTCTGGCGGTTTCATCAAAAAACGCTCTTGCAAAAGCCTGACTGTCACCTCCGAAATATTCATCTATCCCGGCTATAAGGCCTTCCTTTGATTCATCGACTGATATAATATATCCGTTTACCGCTACATTGTGGCAGGAACCGATAATATACTGAAAACTCCCTTCAGGCATATCCGAAAAAGTATCAAGTTCAATTCCTCTATATATTGCTATGCAGGGATATTCTGCTCTCAGCCTGTCGATATCATCACAGTACAGCGATGTTTCTTCCGGGGTCATCGTCCAGTCCTCACCAAAGGAAAGATAGCTGTGACCTGAAAACCCAATCGATGACAATCCGTTTTCGATTGCCGACAAAACCATCTCCTCCATTGTGCTGACACCATCGTCGTAGGTTGAATGAACATGAAGGCTCTGTTTTATCATTTTAGAATCACCTTCTTTAAATCCTTCCTGTCAGGCCCGCTCCTGTGTATAACATCAGTAAAGCATGAATCTGTTCCCAGATGACATGCAGGACCTTCCTTGATTACCTCAACGACAAGAGCATCTTTGTCACAGTCAGCTGTGATGGACACAATATGCTGATAGTTGCCGGATGTCTCTCCCTTGAGCCACAGCTCCTGCCTGGATCTTGAATAGAAGCATGTCAGGTTTTTTTCCATAGAGATTCTGAGACTCTCCTCATTCATGTATGCGACTGTAAGGACCTTCTTTGTCTCATAGTCCTGCACAACTGCAGGTATCAGGCCCCTGTCGTCAAACTTCAGCTGTGATATATCAAACATTTTATCTCCTTACTGTAATTCCCTCTTTAGCCAGTTCATTCTTCAGTTCTCTTATGCTCACCTCTCCAAAATGGAATATGGATGCTGCAAGTCCCGCGTCAACCTTCGGAAGGGTTTTAAACAGAACTGTAAAATCGTCAGCGCATCCTGCTCCACCCGATGCTATAACCGGCACATCGACTAAAGATGAAACAGCATCAAGCATCTCAATGTCAAAACCTTTCTTTACTCCATCTGTGTCTATTGAGTTCAGTACAATTTCTCCTGCTCCCATATCAACACCGTCCTTTATCCATTTGAGAGCATCAATACCTGTATCAACTCTTCCGCCCTTTGCAAATACTCTGAAGTATCCGTCGACCCTTTTCACATCAGCAGACAGCACGACACACTGGTCACCGTATTTTCTTGCCGCCTCTTCTATAAGGCGGGGATTTGCAATCGCACCCGAATTCACGCTTACCTTGTCGGCACCGCATTTGAGTACTCTGTCAAAATCATCTATCGTCCTTATTCCGCCGCCTACTGTCAGCGGAATGAATATTTTCGATGCGGCTTCCTTGAGTATGTCAGTAAATATATTTCTTTCTTCGGCTGATGCAGTGATATCATAAAACACCAGCTCATCAGCCCCGTTTTCAGAATAGTATTCGGCAAGTTTCACAGGATCTGAAACATCATTGAGTCCCTCGAAGTTAACACCCTTTACCACTCTGCCGTCCCTTACATCAAGACACGGTATGATTCTCTTTGTTATCATTTCGCCACCTCAACAGCTTCCTTAAGATCTATCGCACCGGTATAGTACGCCTTCCCTATAATCGCGCCTGTGCAGTTCATCTCCTTCAGAGCAAGTATATCGTCTATAGACGATACCCCGCCTGAAGCGATAATATCCATGGTAAATTCCTCTCTTAGCTTTCTGTACAGCAGTCTGTTTGTTCCCTGCATAGCGCCGTCCTTTGATATATCCGTTGCTATTACAGTTCTTACGCCCATTTCCTGAAGCTTCCTGCAAAAATCAATTCCTGTCAGACTGCTTTTTTCAGTCCAGCCTTTAATCGCCACATATCCGTCCTTCAGGTCGACTCCCACGGCTATTTTATCTCCATATGTATTAACTGTTCTTTCGAGAAATTCAGGGTGCTCCACTGCAGCTGTTCCAAGTATCACTCTCTCAACACCCGCATCGATGTACGCCTTTACTGCCTCTTCCGTCCTTATTCCGCCGCCTATTTCAGCTCTGAGACCGCTTTCCTTCACAATGCTCTTAACAGCATCGTAATTAGGCATTGTACCATCCTTTGCTCCTTCAAGATCGACAAGATGAATATACTGCGCACCCGCTTCTTTGAATTTCATCGCAACATCCACGGGATTATCGCTGTAGACTGTCATTTTATCATAGTCTCCCCTGAAAAGTCTCACTGCTTTTTTGTCAAATAAATCTATTGCCGGTAATATATACATTATTCCTCCTGTAGTTCGCAGAACGCTCTGAGAATATCAAGTCCCACCCTGCCGCTTTTTTCCGGATGGAACTGGCATCCGTATACATTATCTCTGCAGACTGCTGCAGTGACCTCTGTTCCGTACTCTGCTGTTGCAAGTATCGCATCGCTGCATTCTGTAGCATAAAAACTGTGAACAAAATATACGAAATCACCTTCTTTTATATATTTAAACAGAGGTGTCTCTTTTTTGAATGAGAGTGAATTCCATCCTATATGCGGAACCTTGAGACTATCCGGAATGTCTTTCCTCAGATCTGTCACATTGCCACTGATGAGACCAAGCCCCTCATGTTCACCATATTCAAAACTCTTCTCAAATAGAAGCTGCATACCAAGGCATATCCCCATAAGCGGTTTTCCCTTTTCTGCTTCATTAAGCACCGCATCTGCCATTCCTGTCTCACGGAGTTTTGCGGCTGCATCTTCAAAAGCTCCAACACCCGGAAGTATTATTCTGTCCGACTGTGCAAGAACTTTCGCATCGCCCGTAACGACTGCATCCTGTCCTATCATTTTGAATGAACTCTGCAATGAGAAAAGATTTCCCACTCCATAATCAACTATACCTATCATTCAAGCACCCCCTTGGTTGAAGGAATCTCATCTGCAAATTCAGCATCTGTCTCACATGCTTTTCTGAGGACTCTGCCAAGTGCCTTGAACATACCCTCGATTATGTGATGCGAGTTTTCTCCGTCCAGCATTCTGATATGGAGGCTGATCCCTGCGTTTCTTACAAATCCCTCAAGGAACTCTCTTACAAGTTCTGTATCAAATGTTCCCACTTTCTGTGAAGGAATCTGCGCAGTGTACCTGAGACAGGATCTTCCTGAAATATCAGCTGCAGCCAGTATAAGGGCTTCATCCATAGGAAGAATAATGTCTCCGTATCTTCTGATGCCGCGCTTTTCGCCAAGAGCCTCTCTGAAAGCCTGACCCATTGCTATGCCTATGTCCTCAACGCTGTGGTGGTCGTCCACATATGTATCTCCTTTACAGAATACAGTCATATCAAATCTGCCGTGCTTTGTGAAAAGTTCAAGCATGTGGTCAAGAAAACCGACCCCTGTATCGATTTCCGCCTTGCCTGTTCCGTCAATGCTTAACACGAGACTGATCTGTGTCTCTGATGTGTTTCTTTCTATTTTTGCATATCTCATAGCAGCTGCTCCACCTTTCCGATGAATATATCCATCTGTTCTCTTGTTCCGATAGTTACTCTGATATGGTCTTTCATTCTCTCGTCTGTAAAATGTCTTACCAGAACGCCTTTTTTCTTAAGTTCCTCATAAATATAACCGCCGTCCAGCCTGTCGCTCTTTGCGAAGATAAAGTTGGATGATGACGGAAGGACATCAAACCCAAGTTTCCTCAGCCTCGATGATGTATATTCTCTGTTTTCAACAATTACTGCGCAGTTTGCCATGTATGATTCATTATCTTCTATGGCAGCCTCTGCAGCCCACTGGGTTGCAGTATTGACATTGTAAGGATTCATCGAATATCTGAGAGTATTTATATCAGCTATAAGCTGCTCATTGCCTATGCCAAAACCGATTCTTGCTCCGGCCAGACTTCTCGATTTTGAGAATGTCTGAGTGACCAGAAGATTTGGATATTTCTTTGTCAGATCAACGCAGCTTTCTCCTCCGAAATCGATATATGCCTCATCGACTATAACGACGCTGTCCTGATTTGAAGCTACTATTCTCTCGATATCGGATTTTGGAAGTGCAATTCCTGTCTGAGCATTGGGATTTGCTATAACGATACCCTTACCGATTCCGGTATAGTCGCTGACATCAATTGTGAAATCTTCTCTCAGCGGCTTAATATCCGCTTTTATTCCAAGCACATCCGCATACACTTTATAGAAACCGTATGTTATATCGGGAAATGCAGCTTCATCGAAAAACGCGCTGAATGCAAGATAAAGTATCTCATCAGACCCGTTGGTGCATGTTATGTTGTCTGCGCCTGTTCCGTAAAGCTCCGCAGCTTTTCTGCGAAGCGATGTGCACTCCGGATCATTATAAAGGTTGGCCCTAGATGCCGCCTTTTCCATGGCTCTGACAACACTTTCCCCCGGGGGAAAAGGTGATTCGTTCGTATTAAGCTTTATATATTCCATATTCCTTGGCTGCTCACCGGGTGTATATGGTATAAGATTGCTGTATCTGCTTCTGAAAAATCTGCTCATTACTCTTCTCCTTCAAAACGGATAGTTGCCGCTCTGGCATGGGCATCAAGCCCCTCTGATCTGGCGAAGATGTCAATATCATCTCTGACTTCTCTGAGCGCTTCTTTTTCAAAGTACGAAAACTGCGTCTTCTTTATGAATTCATCAACTGAAAGAGGACTTGAAAACCTTGCTGTTCCGCTTGTAGGCAGTGTGTGGTTCGGTCCTGCAAGATAATCTCCGAGACTCTCGCAGCAGAATCTTCCCAGAAATACCGAGCCTGCATTTGTTATCTCATCAAGATAGTCAAAAGGATTGTCTGTACAGATTTCAAGATGCTCAGGAGCCAGTTCATTTGATATCTCAACTGCCCTGTGAAGATTGTCCGTAATAATTACTGCACCGTTGTTTTCGATAGATGCTCTGGCTATTTCTTCCCTTGGAAGAAGCCTGAGCTGCTTTTCAAGTTCCTCTGCAACTTTGTCTGCAAGCTCTCTGCTGTCTGTCACAAGAACAGCAGTTGCCATCTTGTCATGCTCTGCCTGACTGAGCATATCGGCTGCAACAAATGCAGGATTGCTCTTTTCATCTGCAATCACAAGTATTTCACTTGGACCTGCTATCATATCTATGCTCACCTTGCCAAACACCTGTTTTTTTGCTTCTGCCACAAATGCGTTGCCCGGACCTGTAATCTTATCCACCTTAGGAACCGATTCTGTTCCGTATGCCAGCGCTGCAACCGCCTGTGCACCGCCTGTCTTGAATATCCTGTCCACCCCCGCTATCTTTGCAGCTGCAAGTATTACTGGTGCTATTGTCCCTCCTCTTGATGGAGGGGATACCATTACTATCTGTCTGCATCCGGCTATTTTTGCAGGTATTGTATTCATAAGCACCGACGAAGGATAACTGGCTGTTCCTCCCGGTATGTATATTCCCGCGTTTTCTATAGGTGTTATTTTCTGTCCCAGTATAACTCCGTTCTTTCTTTCAAATCTGAAGCCTTCTCTTTTCTGCTTAGAGTGGTACTCTCTGATATTCTCCGCAGCCTTTTTTATTACCTCAATAAGAGCAGGGTCCACTGCTGCAAAGGCGTCTTCTATTTCCTCTTCTGTAACTTCCAGGTTATCCAGCACCGCTCCGTCAAACTTAAGCGCATACTCTCTGAGCGCTCTGTCACCGTTTTCTCTTACATCAGATATTATTTTCTCCACTGCCGCTGTAATGTCTGCCGCCTTGTCGTTCCTTATAAATATATCTTCGATTTTCACCTGCTCGTAATCTAAAATCTTTATCATTCTATTCCCTTTCTGCAACCAGTTTTTCAAGGCTCTCGCAAAGTCTTCTGATTTCTCTGTTCTTGAATTTGTATGATGCCTTGTTCGCTATCAGACGCGCACTGATATCGGTGATTGTCTCAAGCGGTGTAAGACCGTTCTCCCTGAGTGTTGTCCCTGTTTCAACTATATCCACTATTACATCGGAAAGCCCCAGAATCGGCGCAAGCTCAATTGATCCGTTGAGCTTGATGATATCAATTCTTCTGCTTTTTTCACTATAGTATTTCTTTGCAATATTAGGGAATTTTGTAGCAACCTTAAGAGTCTTCGCATAATTATCCTTGAAATCGGCAGGTCCTGCTACACACATTCTGCATTTTCCCACATTCATATCAAGTATCTCATATATATCAGGCTCATACTCCCTCAGTATATCCTTGCCCGCAACTCCTATATCCGCTGCACCTCTCTCAACATAGATGGCAACATCAGAAGGCTTTACCCAGAAATATCTGACTCCCGCCTCTCTGTTTTCGAAGGTCAGCTTTCTGTTCTCCTCTCTTATTGCAGGGCAGTCATATCCGGCCTTTTCAAATATATCATATACCTTTTCGCCAAGTCTTCCTTTGGGAAGAGCAACATTTATCATCTCAGCCAATTTCCTTCACCTCCATGCCGTCCACAAACAGAACTTTCTGACAGTAGATGTCTCCATCCTGCTGCACACGTACAGTATTTCCCGCCTTGGTGTATTTTCTCGCCGTGGATATTACCGTATTCATATCACTGTTTTCATCGTATTTAATGAGTACGTCCGCGTCAAATCCCATAAGCGGCCCGTCCAGTTCCTCGAGCTGATCAAGGTATACAGCAAACCCCACTGCACCGTTCTTCTTACCCATTCTGTCCATCAGGTTGTCATACTGCCCTCCGGAAAGTATTCCGTCTGCAATTCCGTCGATGAACCCTTTGAAGAATATTCCGTTGTAGTAATCCATATCATTAACTATTGAGAAGTCAATGTATATTCTATCCTTGATTCCCCATGCTTCAAGGATACCTGCCAGTTCCTTCAGTTCCTCAGCAGCTTTTCTGCTCTCATCAGGAAGATTTATCTCTCTGATTCTCTCAAGGCCTGTATCGAGCGGTTCATATACTGATATAAGGTTTAAAAGCAGATCCCTTGTTTCATCAGGTACTTCATATCTTTCGCATACTCTTCTGATTCCATGAGCATTCTTCTCGCTTATCTTCCCGAGAAGTTTTTCCTGCACTTCATCATCAAGAGACCTTATAACGCCCATGGTAATTCCAAGATGCGAAATATCAAGTATATACCTGTCGCTTATGGCAGCCAGGCTCTGTGCCGCAAGAGAGATTACTTCCCCTATTGAATATGTATCTATATCGCCTATGCATTCAAGTCCTGTCTGCATTATCTCCTTGAAGCCGTCTCCGTTGTGCGGAACTCTGTAAACATGCTCAGTATAATAGATTTTTTTCATCTTCTCATCATCTTTTGTGTTCTTGATGATTGAAAGCGTCACATCGGGCTTGAGCGCCATCAGCTTTCCGTTCAGATCATTAAATGTTATAATCCTGCTGCTTTCAAGAAAGTTTCTGTTCTTTGCATAAAGATCATACTCCTCGAAATTGCTCATTTTGTAATATGAATATCCGTATGATTTATACAGATTGCTAAGCTCATATGTTACATTCTCTTCTTTTCTTAAACTTATCATTGCATGCTTTCTCCGTTTCCTTTATTGCTTTATCAGTATAACGCTTTATCGTGCTAAAGTCAACCTGTTCCTGCAAAAAGTCCCTCTTTGTGAATTAATATATATTACAAGCGTGTTTTTTTCAATAAATTATGCCTAATCTTCAAAATTCTATTGCTTTTTTGTGCGCAATATCGTAAAATATGTGAGTAAAATTTTTTTGTGCACAAAATAAAGAACTTAAGGACAATGGCACTTGTTGTGGGATTGCGTTTATCCTTCGCACTCTTTTGCCGGTATGTTCCTTTCTTTTTTATTTTGTGCACTATTTTGATATCTGAAAGGAGGGATTTTAATGGCAAAATACATATTTGTCACTGGAGGTGTTGTTTCGGGATTAGGCAAGGGTATTACAGCCGCATCACTTGGCAGACTGCTTAAGTCAAGAGGAATCAAGGTTGTTGCCCAGAAGCTTGACCCGTACATCAATGTTGACCCCGGTACAATGAACCCTATTCAGCACGGAGAAGTATATGTAACAGAGGACGGTGCGGAGACAGACCTTGATCTTGGTCACTACGAAAGGTTCATAGACGAAGATCTTAACAGATTCTCTAATCTTACCACAGGAAAAGTGTACTGGAACGTCCTGAACAAGGAGCGGAAAGGTGAATACCTGGGTAATACAGTACAGGTAATCCCCCATATTACAAATGAAATCAAAGAATTTATTTATAATGTTGGCAAAGAGGGCAACTCCGATGTTATAATAACAGAAATCGGCGGTACGGTTGGAGATATAGAATCACAGCCCTTCCTTGAAGCAATAAGGCAGGTGAGCCTTGAGCAGGGAAAGGAAAACTGTCTTTTCATTCACGTTACACTCGTTCCATACCTCAAAAGTTCCGGCGAACACAAATCAAAGCCGACACAGCATTCTGTCAAGGAGCTTCAGAATATGGGAATATTCCCCGACATCATAGTGCTGCGTTCCGATGAACCTATAGACAGCAGTATATTCGACAAGATTTCTATGTTCTGCAACGTTAAACGGGACTGCGTGTTCGAGAACATGACCGTTCCCGTTCTCTACGAAGCACCTCTGATGCTGGAAAAATCCAATTTTTCCTGGATTGTCTGCAGGGAACTGGGCATAAATGCCGGTCCATGTGAAATGCAGAAATGGTCCGATATGGTAAGCAGAATCAAATCCAGAACCATGGAAGTGAAAATAGCGCTTGTAGGGAAATATATTAAGCTTCACGATGCTTATCTTTCAGTAGTTGAAGCGCTGGGACACGGCGGGTTTGAAAATGACTGCCATGTGGAAATCAAATGGGTTGATTCCGAAAAAATTACAGACGATAAGGCTGCAGAAGAGCTTCTCGGTGATGTGTCGGGTATTCTTGTACCCGGAGGCTTCGGCGACAGAGGAATTGAAGGCAAGATTCTGGCCGCAAAATTCGCAAGAGAGCGCAACGTGCCTTACCTTGGAATATGTCTTGGAATGCAGATTGCCTGCATTGAATTTGCAAGAAATGTTCTTGGTATCAGAGACGCTCAGTCCGGTGAGTTTGATCCTGACTGCAGCAGCAAAATTATCGATTTCATGCCCGACCAGTACGGGGATATACCAAAAGGCGGAACAATGAGACTTGGTTCCTATCCCTGCACAATCAAAGAAGGCACTATGCTGGAAAAGGCATACGGTACTCGGAATATTGCCGAAAGACATCGCCACAGATACGAATTCAACAATGATTACAGAGAATCCTTCATAGCAAACGGGATGGTGATTGCAGGCACTTCACCTGACGAAAGACTTGTTGAATCCGTTGAGATTCCGGCAAACAGCTTCTTCGTTGGAGTTCAGTATCATCCGGAATTCAAATCAAGACCTGACAGAGCTCATCCCCTGTTCAGGGAATTCGTTAAATATTCATTAAATAAGGAGACAAAATAACATGAACAGCTTATACATACCTGAAGGTTACAAATCAGCGCTATCATACAGAGAATCACAGATAGCCATCAAAAAAATAAAGGATTTCTTTCAGAAGGAGCTTGCTTTCCAGCTGAATCTCACAAGAGTATCGGCACCGCTTTTCGTTATCCCTGAAACAGGGCTGAACGATAACCTTAACGGAGTTGAAAGAACAGTTGACTTCACAATTAAGGCAATGAACGAACAGAAGGTCGAAATTGTCCAGTCACTTGCAAAATGGAAGAGAATGGCTCTGGGTAAATACGGTTTCGAACCCGGTGAAGGTCTTTATACAGACATGAACGCAATCAGAAGAGACGAAGACCTCGACAACCTTCATTCAATATATGTGGATCAGTGGGACTGGGAAAAAGTCATAACCCGTGAAGACAGAAATGAATACTATCTCGAAGCTACTGTAAAGGCAATATATGAAGCACTCAGACAGCTTGCTGCTTTCGTTACAGATGAATATATCGAGATAAAGCACGATCTTCCAAAAGACATATTTTTCATCACAACACAGGAACTTGAAGATATGTTCCCTAACCTTTCAGGCAAGGAAAGAGAAAATGCCATCGCAAGAGAGCACAGAGCTGTTTTCATCAAGAAAATAGGCGGAACTCTTGCATCAGGCGAAAAACACGACGGAAGAGCTCCTGACTACGATGACTGGGAACTCAACGGAGACATCATACTGTGGAACGATGTTCTAAACTCGGCATTTGAAATCTCATCAATGGGTATTCGAGTTGACGAGGAGTCCATGGACCGTCAGCTGAAGGCGGCAGGCGAAGACAAGAGAAGAGAATTCGATTATCACAAAGCTATTTTAAACAGAGAGCTTCCGTATACAATAGGCGGAGGAATCGGACAGTCAAGACTTTGCATGTACTTCCTTAAGAAGGCGCACATCGGCGAAGTTCAGGTTTCGGTATGGCCTGATGACATGCTGGAAAAATGCAGAGAAAACGGCATTAACATTCTTTAAATACAAGTAAACGGAGGATATGTTCCTCCGTTTTTTTATCAGAAGGTATAGCAGCTGCCCGGCTGACCTGGTCTTTGCCCCCACACTCGCCTTTACCCGGATTTTCCGGAGGACTTACATCTAAGATACGCCATGATCACTGCCGCCTTGCGGACCAGCTTACGTGGAGCCCTTCGCCCGTATCTGGCATGGCCTTCCAACCACAGACCCGGGAAGCTGCTATACCTTCATCCTTCATATTCTATTCTCTTGTTCGGTGCAGATGCAAATGAATATATGAAGCATTTTGATGCCCCCGCTTCCTTCAGCACCTGCGAGCATGCATCCGCCGTGGCACCTGTGGTATATATATCATCTACCAGCAGTATGTTTCTCCCCTCTGCATCCCCTCTGTACTTTTCCGGCACACAGAACACTCCTCTGAGATTCTCTCTTCTTTCAACTGCCGAAAGCGATTTCATTGCAGCCGTCTCCCTTGTTCTTACGAGAATTCTGTCATTATATCTCACGCCAATTCGACCGGCCAGCCCCGACGCAAGAATCTCCGCCTGGTTGAACCCTCTCTCATCCCTTCTTTTTCTGTGAATGGGAACCGGTACAATCAGGTCAAACTGTTCATCTGTTCCTGAAATTCTGTCTGCCATCATCTCTGCCATCTTTCTTCCCATGTATGTTCTTCCGCCGTACTTGAAATTCATTATCATTGTTCTCTCAAGAAGGCCGTAGTCAACACATGAGAATCCTCTGTCGAACAGATGCCTGTTTTCAGTGCAGTTATAGCATATATCGCCCGCATATGTATCGTAAAGCGCCTTGCCGCATACGCTGCATGTTCTGCCTGTGTTCCAGTGAATATGCTCCATACAGCTGTTGCACAGAGAATATGCTCTGGATTCGTCAATAAAGCAGCCGCAGCTTATGCAGTAGATATTATCCGGTGCAATGAGGTTCAGTATTCTTCTTATCACTTCATTATTCAGGTCCTACCGGTAATATTATACCATACCTTCTCCTATTCCGATAAGGTCGCTCAGTTTTTTTCTCAGTCCAGAATATCTGGCAGTAATCCTGTTATTATCTATCATTGCCTGAAGCCTGCCTTCAGACCCGACAAGAACAACAGCCTCTTTGCCTCTTGTGACAGCAGTGTACAGAAGATTTCTTGTCGCAAGCACAGGAGGAAACCACGATACCGGCATTATAACAACTGGAAACTCCGAGCCCTGGCTCTTGTGGACAGTTACTGCATATGCAAGTTCCAGTTCATCAAGATTTTCAAAATTGTACCGGACATATTTATCATCATCGAACACAACTGTCATGTATCCGTATTCCTTATCAATACTCTCGATATATCCAACATCACCGTTAAATATACCCTCGCCCTCTTCCATGCTGTCTTTTTTCTTCCACGCAGTCTGATAGTTGTTTTTAATCTGCATAACCTTGTCGCCTTCGCGAAAGATTCTGTCTCCGTACTTTTTTTCCTGTGCTTCATCTGAAGGAGGGTTTAACACTGCCTGCAGTTTCTGATTCATGCTGACAGTTCCAAGATTTCCTTTTCTGACTGGTGTAAGCACCTGTATATCTTTTAGAGGATCCGCGTCGCTGTAGTATGCCGGAAGTCTTGTTTTAACAAGTTCTGTAATAAGATCAAGCATCTCAGGTTCCGTTTTTTTGCGCATGAAGAAGAATTCTTTTCCCTTTTCATTGTACTTTGGATACTCTCCTCTGTTGATTCTGTGCGCGTTAGTTATAATAAGGGATTCTGATGCCTGTCTGAATATTTCAGTCAGCTTGACTGAACATATATATTCACTTTCTATAATATCTCTCAGTACATTTCCTGCTCCCACTGACGGAAGCTGGTCTGCATCACCCACGATTATAAGCCTTGTTCCCGGTCTTAGGGCATCAAGCAACGCATTCATCAGCATCAGGTCTATCATAGATGCCTCGTCAACAATTACTGCATCGCTCTTCAGAGGATTTTCACTGTTTCTTCCAAAGAACATGCTGTCATTGTCATCTTCATGTGTGTATTCAAGAAGTCTGTGTATTGTCACAGCATTAAACCCTGATGTCTCCGTTATCCTCTTGGCCGCCCTTCCTGTAGGAGCCGCTATGTCAACTTCAAGTCCGCTAAGTGTGAATACACGTATTATTGTATTGATTATGGTTGTCTTCCCTGTTCCGGGTCCGCCAGTGATGACAGATACAGTGTTTTCCGCAGCTGACTTTACTGCTTCATGCTGCATGTCGGAAAGCATAATTCCGCTGCCTGATTCAGCCTGTTTTATCAGACTCTCTATATCGGATGCAAGTGGTTTCACCGTCGCTGTATTCAGAGCAAACAGCTTCCCTGCAACGCTCTGCTCAGCTATATAGTAAGGTGTCAGATAGACGTTATTGATGCCTTCATCATTCTCTATAGTTACATCCCCCTCAAATGCCATTTCAAGAAGGCAGTCATATACCGTGCTCATAGATATGTCCAGAAGTCTTCCTGTCATCTCACACAGCTGAGTCTGCGGATAGTATGTATGTCCCTCATTCAGCGAAAACCAAAGGGCATATCTGATCCCTGATTTCACTCTGAACGGATCATCCTCTGCAAATCCCATCTTCATCGCAATCTCATCTGCTGTCCTGAATCCGATTCCATATATATCATTTATGAGTACGTACGGATTCTCTTCCACAATATTTACCGTTCTTGATCCATAATATCTGTAAAGCTTAATGGCATGCTCAGTTCTGATTCCGTACTTCTGCAGCGCCATCGATACGTTCGCAAATTCCCTGTGCAGGCTGTAGCTTTCGGCTATCATAGCCGCTCTCTTGTTCCCTATTCCGGGAATCTGAGTAAGACGTTCAGGTGATTCCTCCATAATCTTAAGAGTATCTTCGCCGAATTTTTCAACTATGGCAGATGCAGTTTTTCTTCCTATTCCCTTTACAGTCCCCGACGCAAGAAAGTTTTCAATCGCATGTATTCCGGACGGTGCAAGTTCTTCGTATTCAGTAAATACAAACTGTTCACCGTATCTTGGGTGAATTCTGAAGCTTCCTGTAACGGCAAGTCTCATTCCCCTTGCCGGATTAACAACTGAACCTACAACTGTAAACTCTTCATCTTCAGTATCAAAAACGGCTATGGTATAGCCGTTTTCGTTATTGTGAAAGATCAGTTCTTCAATTGTCCCTTTTTTAATCTCTATTTTCTTATCCATTTAATACCTTTGTACGGGAATTTTCTCTTGTTTTCAGCAAGATTTCTTGCAAGTGCCTCAAAATCGCTTTCCTTAGAGAAATTCTCTTTGATTGAAGCATCTACCATCCTGGCTATGAGTTCCTCTCCCTCCCGGATGGATGTCACAATGCCAAGATCCATAAGCTTTGCCTCATCCAGTGGAATATCATCTCTTGTAATGACTTCCCCTCCGTTTTTGATCTGCCTCATGATGACTTCTCTTCTGGCTGCCGCGTCAAACCTCTCATTGAATACAGTTTTCTTTGCAACAGCAACCTTCTGGATAAATATGTAGTTCTCCATTCCGACACGGTTTATGAAAGACTTCATCTTGAGCTTGTCGTTTACAGTGTAGCTTGTGTTAATCTCCTCATGAAGTGTTACAAACCTCTCTCCAAGATTACCCTGGAAGTCGAGTTTTCTGATGGCATCTCTCGTCCTTGCGCTGTCAAAGCAAAGATAAAGAAGCGCCAGTCTTACTTCCGCATCTTCTTCTGATTTTGTCAGATTTCTGAGAAGCATATCAAGTTCGCTCTTTTCCCTTAGAGCCAGTTTCTTGTCAATCGGCTTACCCATAATAACATTCATAAGCCCTGTGTCTCTGAGAATTCTATAGCACTCTGTCACATTATATGAATCTGCCAGAAGCAGAAGTTCTTTCTGCACTCTGATATGATTCTTCTCAAGAAGCAGATGTCCGCATTTTCTGATGGCATCGAACGCGTCTTTTGGAATCTTAAACCCCATTTCACCTGCAATTCTGACCATCTCAAGCATAGTTTCAGGCGATTCCTCGAACACCTTATCCACAATACCTATTGTTCGTATGCTCTTCTCCCGTATATCCCTGCGGCCGCCGAACGGATCAACAGGCGTTCTTGAAAGACTCTCACCGATAGCATTGCATGTGAATACTCTGCCTTCAAGGTCCTCATTGAGCGTTATAACCTGGGTCTGGCCGTTTCTGTAATGGCTTATATCAAGAATAATTCCATCATCCTCTATATCTCCGAACTCAAGTCTGATTACCCCGAGCCTGCGGTTTATAACCCGTCCTTCCGGAAATATTGAAGTCAGATCATCTATCGATGCATCTGTTACCACATCCCAGTCAAGCGGCTTCAGATTCACAACAGCGTCTCTGACACACTCACCTGCGGCGTAACATTCAAAGCCTGCATTCTCAAGCGATTTCATTGCTTTTTCTACTTCTTTGGGTATACGAATCACTGCTGTCCCTCCTCTTTGTCAGACGGCTTATATAGTCTTCTGTTATCAAGAACCCATACCTTCTCAGAGAAAGTTCCCGGATCCACGCATGCAAGAACATCCTCCATATCAAACATTCTGGCATCTATAATATCGAGGTAGTGCAGAATCTCAGCCTCCGGGAACATCGGTTTCTTCGGGCTTCCGAATTCCGGTTCATAATGATGGGATACTACCATGTGCTGCAGCATCACCTTCTTTTCGTTATCCATTCCAATTTCATCTGCAATCTTCTCTATTGTCTTGACTCCCTGAATGATATGACCAAGAAGCTGCCCCTCGAATGAATATCCCGGTGATATTCCAAGTTCATCCGATTCTATTTCGTTTATCTTCTCTATATCGTGAATAATTACACCCGTCTTAAGGAGGTCCGGATTCAGATTTCTGTATACCTGACACATGAATTCACCATTCATGAGCATCCTCTTCATATGGTAAAGAAGACCTCCGTATTCTGCGTGATGGTTTCTGGATGCTGCAGGCCAGTAGAGAAGCTTTTCCTTGTTATCCTTGAGCAGACGAAGAGAAATTGCTCTCAGCTGAGAATCTCTGATTCCATTGGCGCGGTCATGTATAAATCTCCACATCTCTTCGGAATCTTCCGGAGCAGCTTTTACATAGTCCATTATCGACAGCTGGTCTTCTTCTGCTGATTTTCTTATTTTAAGTATTCTCAGCTGCTTGCTTCCGACCCATTCTGTGACGCTTGCCTTGATTTTTACAAGGTCGCCTTTCCCGATAGCCTCAAGGCCTCTGGCCTCTTCATCTGACACATCCCATTTCTTGCCGTTTATCTCTCCTGAACTGTCGCCCAGTGTCAGATCAAGATATTGCTTTTTATTCGACCCAACCTTGAGTTCTATTGATTTTACCATGAAAAAATCCATGAATTCCATGCCGGTTTTAAGATCTGATATATAAATTTCCTTCATAAAATATCCTTTCTGAATTCTTACAGATATCATTATATCATGTTTTAACACCCAAACAATATATATTGATTTTTTTCCTTTTTAATTCTTCACTGCTGGTGTATACTAAAAAATATATGACAATAGAGGGAGGCATAATATGGCTTTTGATGCATTAAAAGTAAAGAATGATATTGTAAAATGGATACAGGACTGGTTTTCTGATAACGGACCCGGATGCAACGCCATAGTTGCGGTTTCAGGCGGAAAAGACAGTTCAGTTGTTGCAGCTTTGTGCGTTGAGGCTCTCGGAGCGGACAGAGTAATCGGCGTCCTTCTTCCAAAAGGAGTCCAGCACGATATCGATGTGTCTCAGGCTCTTGTCAGTCATCTCGGAATCAGAAGCTTCACGCTGAATATTCAGGATGCATACGACGGAGTTATTTCACAGCTTAATGAAGCTCTCGGAAGCGAAAATATCAAAGATCAGACTCTGACAAATCTTCCTGCACGGCTGCGTATGGCGGCTGTCTATGCAGTATCACAGTCGATGAACGGAAGAGTAGCCAACACATGCAATCTATCCGAAGACTGGGTGGGATATTCAACAAGATACGGAGACAATGCAGGTGATTTTTCTCCGCTTTCATATCTTACAGTAAACGAGGTCAAGGCAGTGGGAAGAGTTCTCGGCCTTCCTTCAGAATTTGTGGACAAGACCCCGATAGACGGTCTTCAGCCGCTTACAGATGAACAGAAACTGGGATTCACATACGACACTCTCGACAGATATATCCGCGAGGGAATATGTGAAGACCCTGCAGTAAAAGAAAGAATCGATCATCTGCACAGAATCAACCTGTTCAAACTGTCATATATGCCTTGTTTTAAATATACACCTGAATAACAGGAGGACCGAAAAATGAAATTACAGGAATCGGGTGAAATGTACCTTGAAACTATATATATCCTGTCCAGGGAGACGAGCCAGGTGCGGTCCATCGACATCTGTGCCCATCTTGGCTATTCAAAGCCAAGCGTTTCAAGAGCTGTAAAACTTCTCAGAGAAGAAGGATATATCAAAGTGGCAGGTGATGGAACGATTACGCTGACAAAGACCGGCGAAGATATTGCGGCTGCTATATACGAAAGACACACTGTTTTTACAAGAATGCTTGTCAATCTGGGGGTCTCTCATGATACAGCCGAACAGGATGCCTGCAGAATGGAACATGCAGTATCAGATGAATCTTTCCAGGCCATCAAGAGACATCTCAATTCAAATCACTGAACATTTGCGTTCATGCATGAATATTTGCATGAACGCTTAGTTTATGCATATTATTCATATATTTGCCCATTTTTTACGAATTGCTATTGCATAAATATAAATTATTGTGTATAATAGGCTTCGTTGAATTAAAAATACAAATTATTAATATAAAGAAAAGGAAACGGTGAACAAAATGGCTAAAGAAAAAGTTATATTAGCATATTCGGGAGGACTTGATACAACAGCTGTTATTCCATGGCTCAAGGAGGTATACGGATACGAAGTAATCTGCTGCTGCGTTGACTGCGGACAGGGAGAGGAGCTTGACGGACTTTCAGAAAGAGCACAGTATTCAGGCGCTTCCAAGTTATATATTGAAGATGTTGTTGATGATTTCGCAGAGAACTACATCATGCCTTGCGTACAGGCGGGAGCAGTATATGAGAATAAATATCTTCTCGGAACTGCTATGGCCCGTCCTGTAATCACCAGAGCTCTTGTAGATGTTGCAAGAAAGGAAAATGCAGTTGCAATATGTCACGGTGCAACAGGAAAAGGCAACGACCAGATTCGTTTTGAACTTGGCATCAAGGCCCTGGCTCCGGACCTCAAGGTCATCGCTCCATGGAGAGACGACAGATGGCAGATGGATTCACGTAAGGCTGAAATCGACTACTGCAAGGCACACGGAATTGACCTTCCGTTCTCAACAGATCAGAGTTACTCAAGAGACCGTAACTTATGGCACATTTCACATGAAGGCCTTGAACTTGAGGATCCTTCACAGGAACCTAACTACGATCACCTTCTTGTGCTGGGTGTTTCCCCTGAGAATGCTCCTGATGAAGGTGAATATGTCTCAATGAAGTTCAGAGAGGGTATTCCTGTTTCAATCAACGGCGAAGAGATGAAGATTGCCGATATCATCAAAAAACTGAATGAACTTGGCGGAAAGCATGGAATCGGCATCTGCGATATCGTTGAAAACCGTGTTGTTGGAATGAAGTCCCGCGGTGTATATGAGACTCCGGGAGGCACAATCCTTCTTGAAGCTCACAAGCAGCTTGAAGAACTTGTTATAGACCGTGCAACAATGGATTTCAAGAAGGAAATCGGAAACCGCATGGCTCAGACAGTATACGAAGGAAAATGGTTCACCCCACTTAACGACGCTCTCATCGCATTCACCAGGTCTACTCAGAAGTATGTGACAGGTGAAGTCAAATTCAAGCTTTACAAAGGAAACATCATCAAGGCGGGAACAACTTCACCGTATTCACTTTACAACGAATCACTTGCATCATTTACAACAGGAGATCTTTATGATCACCACGATGCAGAAGGTTTTATAACATTATGGGGACTTCCTCTCAAGGTTCGCGCAATGAAAATGAAGGAACTGGAAAACGAAAACAACAAATAGAATACCGCAGCGGAGTGATAATGAACTGCTACTCGTCAAGTAGACAATCGAAATAAAAGAAATATTTTTTCTCCAGCTTCCTAATTTGGGAGCTGGAGTTTTTATGCGGCCATCAAATACTGAGCGTGTTTCTCCATTGGGGTGAGCACTCCCAGTCTGCGCTGGTAGCGCTTGTTGTTGTAGTAGTCGATGTATTCGGTGATCATTTGAACCACTGCTTCACGGCTATTGAATTTACGTTTGTAGTAACGTTCTCTTTTCAGGATCCCCCAGAATCCTTCCATTGGCCCGTTATCGATGCATTTCCCAACTCTGGACATGCTTTGGATCATTCCGTGGTCCAGAAGTTTCTGATGGAACATGTTGTTTGTATACTGGAATCCCCGATCGCTATGGAATATTGGATGGGCGTCTGGATTCATCGTTACCGCCTGCTCGAAGGTTTCATAGACCAACGGATTGTTGTTGCTGTCTCCGATCACATATGCCACGATCCGCCTGTCATAAAGATCCAGGATCGCGCTGAGATACACTTTCTTTTTCTCCAGCCCGATGTAGTATTTGAACTCGGTCACATCTGTCAGCCATTTCTCGTTTGGTGCGTCTGCATGGAAGTCCCGATCAAGGATGTTTTCTGCGATGTGCTGCGGGTCTTTATCGCTGATTGTGCATCCTTCACGCTCGTACTTGATTGTTGACTTTATGTTCAGATATCTGCAGAGGCGGAGCACTCTGTTGTCGCTGACATCAAATCCATAGTCTCTGGCCAGATCGTCCCGGATCCGTCGGTATCCCTTGTCAGGACTGTCTTCATGGATCTCTCGTATAGCTTCTGCGATAGCTTCGTTGATCGTTTCATTTTCTGGCGGTATACGCCTCTGCCATTTGTAATATGAGGCTCTTGGTATTCCTGCCACATCGCAGAGCTGGCTAATACTGGCAATTCCTTCTTCATGCAGTTCTTTGATCGCCTGGTATATGTGCTCCTGCCGTACTCTCCCTAAGACCGCCTCCTTTCGATTTCGTCCACTTTTTTTAAGAAGATATTCTCCAGTTCTTTCCGCTCAAGCTGCGCCTTCAGGATCCGGTTCTCTGCCTGAAGTCTTTCGATCTCTGTCATTTCTTCAACGGGTTTGGTACGACCTCGTCGATCAACGAGACCATCAATCCCATTTGCTTTGTACTTCTGGATCCACTGATACACCTGCTGGTATGAAACATCATATTTTTCTGCGGTCTCCGCAT
Organism: Bacillota bacterium; assembly: GCA_016293805.1. Lineage (GTDB taxonomy): Bacteria > Bacillota > Clostridia > Peptostreptococcales > Anaerovoracaceae > UMGS973. Next base: position 30,299 of record JAEDDI010000004.1, read on the forward strand.
AAGACATCCCCGATTCAATATGATCGGTCACAATGTCGATACGTTCCTGCAGTGTCGTTTTACGTCCCTTTATCATAGTCATTCTCACTTTACCTCCCGGAGAAGCTTTTAACTCATGACTATTATACCTCTTAATCCAACGCCGTAGGTTTTCTTGCGCTGGAATTTTGAATTTTCTGCATGTGTCATACAGGGATCCTTTCCCCTGCAGATAGTATTCCACTGCTGTAATCTTGAATTCCAAAGTGTATTTGTTATTCTTCGTCCTCACAAATGCATCTGATCCCATGCTCTGATACTTCCCGCACCATTCGCGAATCCTTTCGCGATGTACACCCATGGAATTTCCAATCGCTTCAAACGATTCTCCGCCTTCCAAACGACGCTTTACTGCAATCAGTTTCTCTTCAGCTGATATTCGTCCCATATTAAAACCTCCCAGATAAACAGTTTTATTATTTCAACTGTCTACCTGGGAGGTAGCATATCATAACCCACTCCGCTTTTTTACTGTTGTTTTCTCCTCAAAACAGGTATAGAATACTCTTATATATTCCAGGGGAACATACTTATTTACGGGAGGAGAGTATTTTTTATGAAAGAGAACGAAGAAATCAGAATCAGAGAAGAAATTCAGTACTCCAGAGGCGTCAAGGAAGGCAGAGAGCTCGGCATTGAAGAAGGGCGGATCAGATGTCTTGCAGACCTTGCCCGAAAGGGTATTATCACTCTTTCAGCAGCAGCTGCTGAAGCAGGAATTGATTCTGAAGAATTCAGCAAACTGGTTGAAGCCGATACCTAAAAAAACGCATCCTTTCGGATGCGCTTTTTTCAGCCCTCTATAAGCTGTCTTACTTTCTGAGCGTCAAACACGACATTATCTACCTTGTCAACTTCTATTCTGTAAAGAGCATTAGCCGCCATATGTTCTGCTATCTGCTCCAGGTCTCTGATACCGCTTGTACCTCTGTGTCTTGCAATAATCTCTTCAAGACCATCTTCTGTAACCTGACATTCACCTTCTCTTATTCCCATTTTTTTGAGAACTTTCGGCAGAGCATAATCAGAGAAAATGATTTTTTTCTCTTCTTCCGTATAATCAGGAAGTTCTATAACTGCAAACCGTGAAAGAAGAGGTGCTGAAATATCCTCTTTGACATTTGCTGTCGCTATCGGATAAACACCTGATGTCGGAATCATACATTCCATATAGTTGTCGGTGAATCCCAGATTATCAAGAAGTGTCAGAAGCACATCCGACGGATTGGCGCTGCCCTTGCCGCTGTTAGCCTTGTCAAGCTCATTGATTATGAATACAAGATTTGACTCTCCTGCAGCCGCAAACGACTCCATTATAATTCCCGGCTTCGCATTCGAATATATTCTGGAACTTCCGGTAAGCTGCTCAGGGTCGTTTATTGAGCTCATATCAAGAGTTGTCCATGGCAGCTTGAGTATTCTCGCGACAGCATACGCAATCTGTGATTTTCCTGTTCCTGCAGGTCCTATCAGAAGAATGCCGTAAGCAGGCAGTGTATGCGTTCTGTTTATCTGAATTATTGTCTCGATAATTCTCTGCTTGACCGCTTCCATTCCATAAAGCTCTTCATCAAGAATCTGTCTTGCCAAAACGGGATCAATTGATTCAAAATAGTTGTTCTTCCACTGAATATTCAGCATTATTGAAAGAGCTCTCTGCGCATGTCTTCTCTCTGCTGCAGTTACTTCATTTGATCTTGCAACAGCAAGGTTTCTGCCGGCCCACTGCCTTATGTTCTCCGGAAGTGTTCTGCCTGCACAGTTTATAAAATCGGTAATGCTCTGAAGAGATGTGAGCTTCATCGCATCCCCTGCTATTTCCATATCCTCGTCAAGTTCATCTGATGAAGGAGCATTGCTTGCAATCAGCCTTTCAATCATATACTGAAGAAATCCGTCCTCAGCTGAAAGCTTGGTTCCGCCTCCGAACGCTATCTCTCTTATTTCATAGACATGATATCCGTCTTCCCTGTTAACTCCTGTAAGACATACATTTATATGATGCTCGCCAAGCCACTGAAACAGGCTTACAAATCTGGCATCTATTCTAAGAATATCGGCTGATTTCACTCCATCATCAGTCTCAAATTCAAAACTGGTTCTCTTGACCGGGTTTGTGAACATGCCCTTTGATGTCTTCTGCCATTGCATCTGTTCATTATCTATTACAGCAACAGGATTGACGGGACTCATTTCATGAACATTAGAATAGAACACTTCGTAAGTGCAGACAGTTTCCCTGTCCTTCTCCGGTGTCCTGCTGAAATCAAATACAGCCATGTTATTTCTCCTTCTTCAGAATTTCATTCCCAATTATATCAAAAACACATTTCATATACAACAAATGACTTTGAAAAGCTCTGTTCATCGTGTAGAATAATAATATTAAGTTAAAATATTTACAGAAAGAGAGATAGATTATGGCAAAAATGTGGAAAGGCAGATTCACAAAAACTGCCACACAGTCTGCTAATGAATTCAATGCAAGTATCACCTTTGACAAACGCATGTACGCGCAGGATATCGAAGGAAGCTGTGCGCATGCAAAAATGCTGGCAAAACAGGGAATTCTCACCGCAGATGAAGCAGAGGCAATCACTTCTGCACTCAATGAAATCAGGAAAGATATTGAAGACGGAAAGATTGAATTCACAATCGAAGGTGAAGATATTCACATGAATATTGAAACAGTTCTTACCGAGAGAATCGGAGATATCGGCAAGAAACTGCACACAGCAAGATCAAGGAACGACCAGGTCGCAGTTGACTTCAGACTGTACATGCGGAATGAAATTGACTCCATCACTGAACTTCTCGAAATACTGAAAAGGACTCTTGTCGGCATAGCAGAGAAAAACCAGGATACAGTAATGCCGGGATACACGCATCTTCAGAGGGCACAGCCTGTCACTCTTGCCCATTACATGATGGCTTACTTCAACATGTTTTCAAGGGACAGTGAAAGATTCAGGGACTGCAGAAGACGAACAAACCGTCTTCCTCTCGGATCGGGAGCGCTTGCCGGAACCACATACAGTACCGACAGGGATTTTCTTGCCGAAGAACTGGGTTTTGATGAAATTTGTCCAAACAGCATAGACGCGGTATCCGACAGAGATTTCGCACTTGAGTTCCTTTCGGATGCATCAATATGCATGATGCATCTTTCCAGATTCTGTGAGGAACTCATATTATGGAATTCAACAGAATTCGGCTTCATCGAGATGGATGACTCTTTTGCTACAGGAAGCAGCATCATGCCTCAGAAGAAGAACCCTGACATGGCTGAGCTCATCAGAGGCAAAGCGGGCAGAGTCTACGGAGACATGATTGCTCTTTTCACCATCATGAAGAGTCTTCCTCTTGCGTACAACAAAGATATGCAGGAAGACAAGCCGCCTTGCTTTGATGCAGCTGACACTCTCAAGGCCTGCATCAGCATATTCACAGAAATGATCAGCACTGTAACCTTCAACAGGGAAACAATGCGTTCTGCTGTAAAATACGGCTTTATGAATGCTACAGATGCTGCAGACTATCTTGTAAGGAAGGGAATTCCGTTCAGGGACTGCCACGAAATTATCGGAAAGCTGGTTCTTTACTGCATAAATGAAAACACTGCAATAGAAGATGTTCCTCTCGAAAAACTCAGAGAATTCTCCGATAAGTTCGATGGGGATATCTATGAGAATATCACACCTGAAGCATGTATCCGCGCAAAAAAATCATCGGGTTCGACTTCATTTGACAGCGTAAAGAAACAGCTTGCAGCTGCAGAAAAACAGGAGGTATAGGATGTATTACAGCAAATTCAAGGATAAAGAAGTGTCTCTTCTTGGAATGGGATGCATGAGACTTCCTCTCGATTCACAGGGAGAAGTTGACGTCGATGCATCTGTTGCAGCAATCAGAAAAGGCATCGATGAAGGTATCAACTATATGGATACAGCATATGTATACCACAACGGGTTCAGTGAAAGAGTACTTGGCATGGCTCTCAGAGACGGTTACAGAGAGAAAGTCCTCATTGCTGACAAGATGTCAATATGGCTGGCAAAAACAGAAGAAGACCTCGACAGACTGTTTGACAAGCAGCTTTCAAGACTTGGAACAGATTATATAGATATATATCTTCTTCACAATCAGAACAGAAAGTTCTTTGAAAAGTGCAAAAAACTGAATATATTCAGCTGGCTTGACCAAAAGAAAAAAGAAGGGAAAATCAGGTATACCGGTTTTTCATTCCATGATGAATATGATGTGTTTGAAGAAATAATAAAGAGCTACGACTGGGATATGTGTCAGATTCAGTTCAATTATATAGACGAAAACTATCAGGCAGGCATCAGAGGGCTGAAACTTGCAGGAGAAATGAACATCCCTGTTGTAATAATGGAGCCTCTCAAAGGCGGCAGACTGGCTTCTAAGCTTCCTCCTCAGATTGAACCTATGTGGAAGGAAATGAGCGAAGACAGAAAACCTGTTGACTGGGCCTTCAGATGGGTTGCCGATCATCCTCAGGTAATGACAATTCTCAGCGGTATGAGCAGCATGGACCAGATGACCGAAAATCTTGAACTGTTTAAGACCATCACTCCCGGCTGCCTAAGTGATGAAGACAGGAATGTTCTTTCGAAGATTGCAGACACTTTCAGAAGTCTTGTTGAATACGGCTGCACCGAATGCCGCTACTGCATGCCTTGTCCTCAGAGAATTGACATTCCAAAAACTATACGGCTGTACAATGATCTGGCTCTTTACGACAATGCTGCCGGCGTCCACACCGAATACAGCTGGATGGCTCCTTACACAGCATCTAAATGTGTTGAATGCAAAGCTTGCGAGTCACACTGTCCGCAGTCACTTCCTGTCAGCTCCATTATGAAGAAATGTGTTGAAAAGTTCGGAGAATAGCTCAATTAAAAACGGAGGCGCCGCCTCCGTTTTATTCATTGTCTGTCGTAGTAATCCTTTCCATGATCGGGATAAAAATATGTTCTTATATATCCGTCCTGCGATAGAATTACAAATTCATTAGTCTCTTCTATATAGTAGACATCGTCTCCATCTTCTTTTTCGGTCTTGTGAAGAGCATCCCTGCTGTTTATAACATCTGAGGCGGCTCTTTCATAACTCTCAGCGTCGGCAAATCCCATTTCCTTTCCATGTTTTTCATAATGCTGATTCAGAAGCTGCTCATTTCTGAACACATATGAAATATATACATCCGGTTCCTGCGAAACGCATCCGGCAAAAGATACCAGTACGATGAAGACGAGTATCAAAGTCTGTATTTTCTTTTTCATTATATTTCTGTTTTCCGTAATTCCAAGGGCTTTTCTATTTATGCATTTGCCTTTTTTTCGTTAATCTGTCTTTTGATTGTTCCTACTCCCTCAATTACAAGAACCACAGCAAGAACTATCAGAAGTGCACCGATTATAATCTGGGCATATGGACCCCAGTCAGCTCCGCCTGCAGATACGATTGCAATCTGATTCTTGATAATCAGAACAAGTGAACAGATTGTAACTACAATCATAAATGCCATAGGAATGTAGAACATCTTGTTGTTCTTTCCTTTTGTTCCCAGCCATGCTGCAACTGCAAGAAGTCCGATTCCTGCAAGAAGCTGATTTGCTGTTCCAAACAGTCCCCAGATCTTGCTGAATCCTCCCATTCCAAGAGCAATACCTGCAACAACTGTAATTATAGTTGCAAAATACGGATTAACGAGAATCTTCTTCCATCCTTCTTTGATATCTGCAGCTGTCTGTCCCGGTTCAAGCCAGAATTCCTGGAACATGAATCTTGCAAGTCTTGTCGCTGTGTCAAGAGAAGTAAGACAGAATGCTGAGTATGTAAGTATAAGAAGAGTGTACAGAATGTTTTCAAGTCCTGCAAATCCCGGAATTGCTGCTACCATTCCTGAAATACCGCCTGCAAAAATATCAGTAGGACCTGCAACATGTCCGTTTGTTCTTGCAAATCCGATTGCACATACAGTCAGCACTGCAAGAACGCACTCAAGAAGCATTCCACCGTAAGCAATAGGCTTTGCTTCCTTTTCATGGTTAAGCTGTTTAGCTGTAGTACCTGATGATACAAGTGAATGGAAACCTGAAATTGCGCCGCATGCTACAGTAGTGAAAAGTACAGGGAATAACAGCTGTATTCCGTTGTCTGTATTTACTGCAAATCCTTCAAATGCAGGGAATACTTCAGGATCGATATTCGGATGAGCACCGATTACTCCCACTGCTGCTATTATAAGCATTGCATAGAGAAGGAACGAACTCAGGAAATCTCTTGGCTGAAGCAGAATCCATACAGGTGTAACTGATGCAATTGCAATATATATACCAACGATAATCATCCATGTTGACTGTGTAAGATATATAGGATGCCAGTTCATGCCGACAGCCATTACGATTACAATCGCAATAATGCCGATGACAGAAGCAACACCCATATTAACTTTCGTACGGTTTGTGATGAAACCGAATACGATAGCAATTAAAATGAATAGAAGTGATACCATTGCAACAGACGCCTGTGACTGTGATGCTGCATAATCAACTGCACCCGATTCATCTACTACTGCCCCGAATGTAGATGCAACTATTGAAGAGAATGCCGCAACAACAAGTATGAGTGTAAGATATGCAAATGTAATAAACAGTCGCTTTGCACGTACACCGATGCTTGAAGAGATGATTTCACCGATTGACTGTCCCTTGTTTCTAACTGAAGCAAAGAGTGCACCAAAGTCGTGAACACCTCCAAAGAATATACCACCTATAAGTACCCATAATACAATTGGAACCCATCCGAATATTGCTGCTGCAATAGGACCTGTGATAGGACCTGCACCGGCAATTGATGAGAAGTGGTGACCCATGAGTACAGGAGCCTTGGCCGGTACATAGTCGACACCGTCTGTCATTGTGTGAGCCGGTGTTTCCTCAGTATTTTCGCCGACACCCCACTGTTTGCAGAGCCATCTTCCGTAGAAAACATATCCTGCAAGTAATATGCCTATACATATTATTAAAAGCAATAACGAATTCATAATAGCAATAACCTCCTTATATTTATCTATTTAGAACATCAGAATTCTACTGATGCTTCTAACCATATCTTTTCCTGTTCCGGATGAAATGACTTTTCTGTCCTTAATGCTTACCACAACAGGAAAGAAGTCCATCCATCCGTGAAGTGTGAATCTGAAATTCTTCCTTACTGCGCTCTTTTTAACCTTATTATATATTTCATCACTGCATTCACTGCAGATAAATACCGAAACAATCTCTGAACTCATGTGCCCGGGACCTATGTTGAGCCTGTCCATTCCATCACTCAATACGTAGTTGTTCACGCTGTTAAACACGTCCATGTCCATTTTTTCAATATCAGCAAAGTATATAAACTGTTCCTGTGCAGCCGTCCAAAGTTTTGCTTTCTTTGATATGAAATGACCTTCATTTTCTGCAAAATAGTCGCATCTGAAAGTAACAGGCGTATCGTTTTCCACCTTATGAATATTATAAAATGGCATGTATGCCTGAAGAATCTTATCAATGGCATCGCGCCTGTTTTCCATACTGTTTCTCCTTATTCTATCGATTAATTATCCAAACGAGAAGTATTCTACACCCCTCATACATCTATATCAATAATTATTGTTCAAATTCACACAAAAAACACAATTTATTTCTATCATTTTTTACAATCATCATACTTATATAAACAAAAGACAGGTGCCCATGCACCTGTCAGCTTGCCATACATTATATATATGAACTATTTTTCTCTGTCTCCATTTACAAAATAGAATACAATTCCGCATATTATCCAAACGATAAGGCATATCCAAGATGGTTTCGCAAGGAATGAAGGCATTCCCGGCACAACAAGAAGGCATACAAATATCATTCCGAATATGGTTCCCAGAGCCGATGTAACTTTCAGAAGAGGCTTCCTGTCCTGCGGATTTGCCTTTAGCGTCCTGAATGTTGCCATTGAAGTGTATGTGTATCCGATGGCCGCACCAATCGATGACATGTCCACAATCCATCCCAGTGCCTCTCTTCCGAACCATGGTGCAATAAGTGAAATAATCATTACGAAAATAATTGCGTTCTTTGGTGTGTGAGTCTTCTCATCAACCTTGCCAAACCATCCAGGAAGAGCACTTTCCCTTGCCATTGAATAAAGCAGCCTGCTGGTAGCCATATAAAAGCCGATTATACCCGATAATACTGCGCAGATCAGTGCAATGCCAAGGAATACAAGACCGATTCTGCCCATTATTATTTCTACTGCCTCTCCCACCGGCCAGTCATAATCCGCTGCAAGCATTTCCTGCCACGGCATTGCTGAAGCAGTAATATAGTTCATTGCGATATATACAAACGCTCCGAACAGAATTGCAATCACCATAATTATATTCGATTTTGCAGGTGAGAAATTGAATTCCTCCGCAGCCTGCGGTATCGAATCAAAACCGACAAATGCCCATGGTGCAACTGCCACAACAGCAATTATTCCTGACATCTTTGAAATTCCTTCAGGAAATCCCGGCTGAAGATTCTGTGCAGAAGTATCAGGGCTCAGGAACGCTGCAATACATAAAACGATAACTGCGGCTACAAGTGCCATTGCTATTGCAGTCTGTATCCATCCTGCCACCTGAACTCCCTTAATTGAAAACACTGCGAATATAATAAGTGCAGCCGATGCAAGAAGAATTTCACCTGCATATATTTCCCATCCGGCAATGCTGTAGAGGTAGCCAAACTCCAGAATCCCGCCTAAAAGTTTTCTGCTTACAAGCCCCAGCGCAGTTGCATTCAGCGGTACAATTGCAAGGTATGAAAGACCCAGGAACCATCCGCAGATATAAGCGTGTCTCTTGCCGAAAGTATTCCTTGTAAAAGCATACTCTCCCCCTGCTACAGGATATTTCTGTATCATGTAGCCGTAGTTAAGCGCAATAACGATCATCACCACAGCCGCAATCATCATTCCGATCGCTGTTCCTGTGGTTGCAGCCTTTGGAAGGAATGTTGTGCCCGGCATTACAAATGCTCCCCATCCTATTATGCTTCCAAGTGCAAGCGCCCATACATTAAGAGGGTTTAATCTCCTTTCGAGCTTTATCTCTTTATTGTTCATTTTACTGCCTTTCTGCTATTTCAAAAATCTCTCGTAAGTGTACTTTTTGCCTTCGTGCCTGTATCCGTAGAACATCTGATATGTTCCGATTGAAGGGATTGTGTTTCCCTCTATGAGCACTGCTTTATCCTCACATACTGCAATATCCCATCCCACATAGTTGATTCCGTCGAATTTTCTCATTGCCTTCTCTGCCACATCAAGAACCATTTCCCAGTTAGGTATCTTAAAGTCCATAAATGTCTTGCCTGTAACAGGATGTGTATCATGAAAAACATGCCATCTGTCTATAGCAGGAGTATCTATCCTTCCTGTTTCCACATTAAGGCCGCATCCGACGCCGCCTGCAACAATATTATCTGCAACCCCGTCTGCTCCAAATCTTACAAATCCGGCAAACGGAATAAACTCATCATTGTCAATTACGCAGAACAGCCTGACTGTATTGACGGCATTGTCATAGAATTCATCCATCTCGTGGTGCTGCTTTACACACTCCTCGACAAGAGTTCTCGGTTCGGACATGAGCTGATCGTAAAGCTCTCTCATGTCGCCTTCCACTTTAACTTTTCTTGTTCCTGATGCATGGCTTAAATCTACCGGCTTGCAGAACAGCGTGTCAAGTCCATCTGCAAACTCAAGAAATTCCTCAAAACTTGTATCTCTGTTGACCCAGTATTTTCTTCCTGTAAATTCACCGAATTTCTGATTGAACTTGATTTTGTTTGCAAGTATCGCATTCATGCTTTTATCATTATACTTGTCCCTTAATTTCTTGCTGTCTCTCTGAGCTGCAAATGTCTTCAGTGTATCATCATCCATCTGCCAGCATCTTGTAGGATAATACTGACCCGGATTGATGCCGAAAGCTATTCTGCAGTAATGAATATGTCTTGTTATTTCATAATCAGTCCAGCCTGTTTCACTTCTCACCCATTCCCTGCATCTTCTGTCCTCTTTCTCCTCTTCGGCAATATGATCAGCAAGTTCCTCATCGGTGAGATTGTAATACAGATGTGAATAATACAGTGTCGGAAGAATTCCGTATTTTTCGTATGCCTGTTTTGTCTTCTCCCTTGCCTTTTCAATATTCCAGCCTGTAACCTTTGCCACTTTATCAACAGCTTTCTCCTGTTTAGCTGTTCTCTTTTCCTGATGCTTTGCAAGGATATCATCACTCTTCCTGTACAGTCCGTTGTTTCCGAAATACTCAGGATCTATTCCGTAATCCTCCTGAGCATGTCTCAGCTGTCTGAATACCTTTGCAAACGGAGCATGCTTTCTTTTTGCAATTACTTCAGAAAACACTCGAATGGTTTCATCATTTTCAAGAAGTGAAACATCATCTGCTGTGAGCGAATTCATATCATTTCCACTTATGTAGCTGCGGTCATATCCAAGAGCCATAAGTCTGCTCTCAATCTCAGATGCAGCCGCATTCTTTTTAAACCTGTCAAATAAGCCCATAATTTCACCTGAATTCCTTATCTTTATATATATGTTATAAATACGTAAAAATTTTATCACTCTGCTTTCATGATTTCAATACCTGTATTCAGGACTGATGCAGAGAATATTATATATTATAGATTTCCAAAATGAACATAAAATTAAATTCCTCCGCAAATCCGGAGGAATTATTTTATTTTAACGTATATGTTTTCTTTCCCCAGCAGCCCGTAGCTTTCAGAACAATTAAAAATACAAGCATCATTCCAGCAAGCACTGCCATAGTTGTCGTGTATGTGAAACTTCCTGCAGCATAGCCCAGAATCATGATGTACACAGGAATGTTGAACACATTGCAGAAAGGATTAGATGCCCCAAGTTCAACAGCTGCAGTAGTTTTGAAATCCGGATCCACTATCCTGATCAGCGATATTCCGCTTGGCGCTGTTCCGGTTGCCATTCCGAAAAGCCCAAGTGTCCTCTCAAAGTCATACGATGACCCTGTTCTCTTTCCGAAATAAAAACATACGACAGCTGATACGCATGCGCAGACTGCTGCAATTGCGAATATCGGAACCAGCCATTTTGAAACCACCTTTATCGACACTGCCATAAACGAGCAGACTACAAGATAATCCGCAGACCATCCCGTTATCTTGTTCTGAAGGTCATCATTAAGAAAATAGTCTATACCCAGTTTCTTCATTATGAATTTCACAATATATGCCGCATACATTCCATTAAGAAACATAAGACTGCTGAACGATGTTCCAATGTATCCGGGTATAAGGGCAAATAGTTTAGAAATTCCTATTGCCATGATATAGCACAGCCCTATAATCGCAAAATGGAACGCCATCGATTCGATATTGCTGTTTACAGTTGTGTCCTTCTTCATTCTGGCAGTCTGTTCCTCTTCCTTAAGGTATCCTCTTAACACAGATTCATCCAGGCTGCTGTTGTGCTTTGCAAGACCTTTCTTTATGCCTCTCTTAGCCGCAGGAATACCGATAAGATATGCGACAATAAATCCGAGAGAAGAAAAAGTGAGAGCAACCATCACTGCGCTGTCCCAGCCATAACCTTCTATAATGCCTCCATAGGTTGTCGACTGTCCCGGACCCATGCAGAATGCGAACTGTATAAGCATTCCATATATAGGAGATATCGAATAGCTTTCACCGAAAATGAAAGTAAGCAGCGATCCGATAATCGGTGTTATAGTAAACAGAAGACACCATATTATTCCGATAGCCCACGCTCCTTTGAAAAATCCCTTTTTGGTTGTATCGCTCTCTTTGGCACTCATCAGTGTGAGAGAAATAAAAGAAACAATAAACAGCTGATTAACAATCTGTGTGAACCAGCTTGAGTCTGTACCAAGATTAAGTCCGAAATAATCACAGATATTCATAAACGCAACACCTATAATACCGGCAATTACCGCGGAAGGAACAAGCATATTCCGAAGAAACGGAACCTTAGCTCTGCATATTACACCAAGCAGCAGCATTATACTTGCAAGTCCGAAGGCTATCATTACACTCATTTCAGTTCCTCCACTTAAATTAACAATATTTATCTTGTATATATAACATAAATTCAGAAGAAAACAATAAAGAAAAGAACATTTACTGTCCAAAATACAAAATTAATGATGAAAAAAGGAATTTATTCCCTGCCGCTAAAAGAAAAAGCCACCCTTTCGGATAGCTAAAACTCGAGATCGTAATCATCGTCCGTATCATCTCCGTTTTGACTGAACGAATCGTTTTCATTTCTTACACTCTCTTTAATATCATTTCTGAAATTCCTGCGGTAATACATTATAGCCGCTTCCGGAGATCCGTCAAATTCAATTTTCCCCTTTTCAAGGACAACTGCTCTTGTGCATAGCCTCTTCGCAAGTACAATGTCATTGGTTACAATTATTATTGTAACATCTTTATCATGTGCAAATGCTTCCAGGGTTTTTATCATTTTTTCACGGAAAACTCTGTCCCCTACAACCAGAGGGTTATCAATCACAAGTATTTCAGGTTTTCGGGCAACAAGCATGGAAAACCCGAGCCTTGCTCCAAGTCCCTGCGTATATGTTCTCAGCTGATGGTCAATGACATTCTCCATTTCAGCATACTCTATAATATCTGCTTCGCGCTCTTTTATCTCCCTGCCGGTCCATCCCAGCATTCCGCCTTTTACAAAGATATTCTCTCTTCCTGTAAGTTCCATGTCAAAACCTGCACGAAGATCGAACATACTCTGTATTTTTCCGTCCACTTTAAGACTTCCGGAACTCTGAAACACAATTCCGGCTATTATCTTTGCGAGAGTAGTTCTTCCGCTGCCGACATTTCCGACAACTGCGATACACTCACCCTTCCTTATATCCAGCGTAATATCCTTGAGTGCCTCTTTTGTTATACCTTTGTCTGATCCGAAAAGCACACCGCGAAGTCTCTGTCCGTTTTTCCTGTACACCTTGTAGTTCTTTGACAGATTTCTGATTCTTACTGCGTATTCTCCCATAAATCCACCTATATAATGTCCGGTATCTGTTTTCTCAGTTTCTTGTAAAGCCAAAGTGCCGCTGCCAGGAGCAGCAGACTGCATAAGAAAAATCCGACAAGCTTCTTCCATTCATCAAATATCCATACTTCCCTGCACAGCGAATTTCTGTACCCCTCAAGGATAAATGAAACGGGATTGAGTTTTAAAACTGTTCTTGCCAGATCGTTTTCTATCCCGTTAATATCGAACAGTATTCCGGAAAACCAGAAAATAGCCATGTTTATCGACTTCAGAAAGTTATAGAAGTCCCTGCTTACAACCGAAAACAGTCCGGCTGCCATCGCCCATATCGTTGAAAATATGAACATCAGCAGCATGTAGACCGGAAGCTGTATCCAGTAGACTGTAGGAGCACATCCGAAAGCAAGTGCAAGCAGCAATACACCGACCATAAGAATGCAGTGAACTATAAGATTGGACATGGATACAATGGTAGGAATAGTCGAAACAGGATAGTTCATCTTTGTGACCAGAAATCTGTATTTCCTGAAACACGACGCTCCGCCCAGTATCATATCCCTCATATAAAACCATGAAATCATGCCCGTTGTAAGCCATATAAAATATGGAGTAATAACCCCGTCAATATCCTTCGCACTCTTAAACCCGATTGAAATTGCGAAATAAAAAACGCATATATAAAGTACCGGCTTAATGAACGCCCAGACAGGCCCCAGCGCAGATCCTTTGTAGTTCTTCTTCTGATTTATATACGCAAGACTCAGTGTACGTCTGAAGTATCGTATATTATCAGACAGTATTTCTTTCAGACACTTATACAAAACCGTTTCTCCTTTTCAGGTATGTATACAATCTAACACAAAAAATACCTTTTTTCAACAATACCGTGCAATTGCCTAGTATTGGGGCATGTGGTATAATTGTGTCTGTATTTAATCCGAAAAAAGGAGACCGAAAATGGACAACAGACCAATAGGGTTTTTCGACTCAGGACTTGGAGGCCTTTCATGTCTTCCATCTCTGTTAAAAAAAATGCCAAACGAAAAAGTCGTATATTACGGTGATACGGCACGTACACCTTACGGTTCAAAATCAACAGCAACCATCGAAAAGTTCTCTTTTCAGATATCAGACTATCTTGTTGAACATAATGTCAAGATGATTGTCATAGCATGTAATACCATAAGTGCAACCTGCCTTGATGCTTTGCGGAGAAGACATCCGCAGATTCCCATCATCGGAGTAATTGAACCTATAGCACAGAAAATTGCGCGTGATACAGCTGAAGAGACAAAAATCGGCGTCATAGGTACTAAAGTGACAATATCAAGCGGGGCATATGCCAACCAGATCACAAGCAGAAACAAGAAAGTAAAACTTTTCAGCAAAGCCTGCCCTGCATTCGTTCCTCTGATTGAAGAAGGAATAATCGATGATGAGATCATGGATTTGACAATAAAGCACTATCTTGATGATTTTATCTCTGACAACGGGATTACAAAGCTGGTGCTCGGATGCACACATTATCCGTTCCTTACGGATAATCTTCATCGCATATATCCTGATCTTGAACTTCTCAACCCGTCACAGGAAGTTATAAATACAGTTCAGGAAATCCTGCAAAAAAACGATCAGCTTGCAGGTCCGAACAGCCTTGAGCACCAGTGTTTCGCAAGCGATCTTTCGGAAGTGTTCATGAACATGATTTCAAGAATATTCAACGACGAAAGCGACGTTACTGTCAATATTAAGAAATTTGAAGATTAAGGAGATATCATGAGAGACAGGATATTAAGTTTTTTAAAAAAAGTATATGCAGCACTTCTAAGAGCAGGATTCTTCAGAGAAGGAGGCTTTACCAGAAGACATGTCAATCAGTTCAGAGTAAACAGAAGAATTCGCAGGAAGAATCAGCTCATTTCTGATACTTTTGCAGGAACATCCGGTGTGACACTTGAAGAGGCAAACTACGAAATAATAAATATTTCTTCTGAGAACACCGTGTTCAAAACAGGCTTTGACACTCTTGGTCTTATCAGAGACCTTGATGAAATCAACTACGAAGAATATGTTTCCGATCTGTTTGGAATTCTGGATAACGAAGAGATTGATTTCAGACTTGCACTTACAACAGAGGACCAGCTGAAAACATATCCTGAAGCGTTCAGCTGTTTCCGTGAAAGACTTTCACTCATACCTGTTGTACCCGGCAGAGGCTATATTATAGACAACGGCAGAATCAGAGTTGCCGTATTCGGTTTTAATCTCTCCCGCGAATCAGATGAAGATGACCCTGTAATAGATCCTCTTATCGTAAAGCAGATGGCATATGCGAGAAACAACGGAATTGACTACATTATTGCCTATGCAATGCGTGAAAGCAGCAGCAGCATCACATCAACACCTTACGAAAGAAAATATATAAGAAAACTTGCAAATCTCGGATGTTCATATATTTTTGCATCCAATGATTTCGGAATTCATAACGGCGGCAACATCAAACAGATTGACCACACTTACTCTCATGTGATGATTTCAACCGGATGTCTGTTCGGTTCAAGAAACGCACTCGAAAAACCAGGCGAGAACGCTGCCGTAATACTCAGAACCAAGCTTCTCAGGACTCCTGACAGATATATAACCAATACAGGGTATATTCCTCTGTATAATATCAGGAAGGAACCTCCTTACAAGGATGTAATAAGAATAGACTATCACAATACAGAGCACAGGAGAAATGATGATATCATGGCTGCCCTTACTCACATCGAGGACAGCACAGGTGTTCTGAGAGATATACGCAACATACTTACTCTTAATGATATCTGTGAAATACTGGATGTCAGACTCCCTGATAAATATGCAGATATCGGAAATGTGTCTGTCGGCAAGGTATGCTCAAGATCATTTGAAGTCAACAGCGATGATGTATTCTTCTTCAGACAGCCGTTTGAAGATCCGAACGACAAAGATGTCAAGCCGCTTGAATACAGAATGCGTTCTGTTTTCACTGCACTTAACAGAGGTGCGCTGTTCATAATCTCGTATGTGGATCTTGATCCGTCAATTCCTCATATTAAAATTGAAGACGCCAGAGAAGCACATATCAGAGTATGTGCAGAGCTTCGCAAGAATTACGAAGTAAGAACTATAGGCATAACCGGAAGCATCGGCAAGACAAGCACAAAAGACATGCTGTACGAAGTAATGTCACAGAAGTATGAGACATACAGAAATCTTCGAAATTCAAACACTCAGGTAAACATCGGCCTTCACATCCAGGATTTCAGAGGCAGATATGAAGTATATATCCAGGAAATCGGAGGCGGAAGACCTGGAGGAGCATCACGTCACTCCAGAATGATACTTCCTGAAGCAACTGTAATTACTAACATAGGTCATGCTCATATCGGAAACTACGGTACTCAGGAAAAACTCATGGAAAGCAAACTGGGTATCATTGATGGAATGAACAGCAGCGGAACTCTTTACCTGAATGGTGATGATCCGCTTCTCAAAACAGCTGAAGTTGAAGCAGACACTGTATTTTATGCAGTCCACAATCACAATGCTGATTACTATGCCGACAATATTGTTGAAAAACACGGTGTTACAACATTTGAGATAGTTCATGGCGACCACAGAGTGCCGGCAAAACTGAATGTTTTGGGCGAATACAATGTACTCAATGCGGTATGCTGCTATGCAATAGGAAAAAAATTCAAACTTACAGATGAACAGATAGTTGAAGGACTGTCCAGATTTGAAACCAGCGGCGTACGGCAGAATCTTATCTCAGTCGGAGGAAACAAACTGTTCGTAGACTGTTTCAACGCGTCACCTGCGTCAATAGAATCCTCTCTTTCAGTTCTTGACGCAATGGAGACAGCAGGAAGAAAAATAGCAGTAATAGGTGATGTTACAGGTATGGCTGAACTTTCCGAACAGATTCACAGGGATATAGGCGAAATTGTTATTGAGCACAACATGGATCTTCTGATATGCTACGGAGAAGACTCCAGGATAGTTTACTCCATAGCCAAAGCCCATGGAAAAAATGCTGTAAGCATGACTTCTCCAAGAGAACTGCGTGAATTCCTTTCAACACAGATTACAAAGGATGATGTTGTCTTATTCAAGGGAAGTTCAAAGATGCTTCTTGCAGAGAGAATAGACGAAGTATTCGGAACAATGCTTTCTGACCAGAGATATATTGACAACATCAAATTCAAGAAGGCAAAGAACAAAAACATCACATATAACGTATATCCCGAATATGCTACTGTTACAGGATTTACAGGTAATCCGGAAAAACTCAGAGTTGCAAAAGCCATACGAGGCGCAAGGATATACTCTCTCGGAGACGGAGCTTTTGCAAACGCTGAAGAAACTCTTAAGATTAAGATTCCGGCAGGGATCCGTCACATCGGCGCAAACTGCTTTGCCGGATGCGGAAGTCTTACCAGTCTGAAGATGCCGCCGACTGTCAAGTTCATAGATGAAAAAGCATTTTCAGACTGCACCAACATCGAAAAGATAGAGCTGAACGAAGGTATTATCCATATCGGAAGATGTGCATTTGAAAACTGCAAGGCTCTTGAGCAGCTGATAATTCCTTCATCGGTCGGTGAACTTGGAGAAAACGTTTTTGCAGGCTGTGACAACCTGACAGTATTCTGCTACAAAAACACCTATGCTGAAGAATACTGCAGAGAGCACGGCGTTGAATACAAGTTGATATAACGGAGGAGAAATAATGAAAAATGTATTAGTGGTATTCGGAAGCATGACTCCCGAGCATGATCTTTCATGCAAGTCAGCAGGATATATTATCGAACTTATGGATAAGGAGAAATTCAATCCTGTTCCTGTAGGTATTACAAAAGACGGACAGTGGTTCTACACCGAAGCTTCTCCTGAAGATATCAGAGATGCAAATGCCTGGGAGAAATCTCCGACAAACAGAAAAGCCGTTCTTGATACAAACTACGGTTCAGGTCAGCTTATATTATTCAATGATGATAATACGGTTGAGTACATCCATATCGATTTAATCTTCGCAAGAATAGCCGGAAACACAGGTGAAGACGGAAAGCTTCAGGGCCTGTTTGAAATGTCAGGTATTCCTTATGTTGGATGCGGTGTAATGTCTTCAGCGGTTTCTATGGACAAGCAGATATCATATCTGTTCGCCGACAGCATCGGGCTCAGAAGACCTCAAACTCATATCGTTATGAGAGATGACTACATGAATGACAAAAAAACTTCAATAGATGGAATCCTGAATACTCTCATCAGAGACAAGGGCTACCCGGTATTCGTAAAACCGGCTTCAACTGGTTCATCAGTTGGAATCAGCAAAGTTAACTGTCTTGAGGAACTCGAACCTGCTCTTGATATGGCTCTCGAATTCGGTGAAAAAGTTGTGCTTGAAGAAGGAATAACAGGAAGTGAAGTCAAAGTTGCAGTTCTTGGCAATGACAAGCCTGTATTTGGAGCACTTTCAGAATTCAGAGGAGAATGGCGCGATTACACAAGAAAATACGAGGCAGATGATGATACTTACAGGAGAATACCTGCGGAGTTTTCTCCTGAAGTGGATAAGATGATAAAAGACGGAGCCCTTGGAATTTACAAGGCGATGGAATGCAGAGGCTTCTCAAGAATCGATTTCTTTCTCACAGACGACAATGAACTTGTCTTCAACGAAATCAACACCATGCCGGGACTTAAGCCTGAAAGTGTATACTCAGTTCTTTTTGACAAAGTCGGCATAGGCTATACACAAATGCTTACTATGCTTTTTGAAACAGCTCTTTAATTAAATGAAAACACAGGGCACTAATTTGAACTGCTACTCGTCAAGTAGACAATCGAAATAAAAGAAATATTTTTTCTCCAGCTTCCTAATTTGGGAGCTGGAGTTTTTATGCGGCCATCAAATACTGAGCGTGTTTCTCCATTGGGGTGAGCACTCCCAGTCTGCGCTGGTAGCGCTTGTTGTTGTAGTAGTCGATGTATTCGGTGATCATTTGAACCACTGCTTCACGGCTATTGAATTTACGTTTGTAGTAACGTTCTCTTTTCAGGATCCCCCAGAATCCTTCCATTGGCCCGTTATCGATGCATTTCCCAACTCTGGACATGCTTTGGATCATTCCGTGGTCCAGAAGTTTCTGATGGAACATGTTGTTTGTATACTGGAATCCCCGATCGCTATGGAATATTGGATGGGCGTCTGGATTCATCGTTACCGCCTGCTCGAAGGTTTCATAGACCAACGGATTGTTGTTGCTGTCTCCGATCACATATGCCACGATCCGCCTGTCATAAAGATCCAGGATCGCGCTGAGATACACTTTCTTTTTCTCCAGCCCGATGTAGTATTTGAACTCGGTCACATCTGTCAGCCATTTCTCGTTTGGTGCGTCTGCATGGAAGTCCCGATCAAGGATGTTTTCTGCGATGTGCTGCGGGTCTTTATCGCTGATTGTGCATCCTTCACGCTCGTACTTGATTGTTGACTTTATGTTCAGATATCTGCAGAGGCGGAGCACTCTGTTGTCGCTGACATCAAATCCATAGTCTCTGGCCAGATCGTCCCGGATCCGTCGGTATCCCTTGTCAGGACTGTCTTCATGGATCTCTCGTATAGCTTCTGCGATAGCTTCGTTGATCGTTTCATTTTCTGGCGGTATACGCCTCTGCCATTTGTAATATGAGGCTCTTGGTATTCCTGCCACATCGCAGAGCTGGCTAATACTGGCAATTCCTTCTTCATGCAGTTCTTTGATCGCCTGGTATATGTGCTCCTGCCGTACTCTCCCTAAGACCGCCTCCTTTCGATTTCGTCCACTTTTTTTAAGAAGATATTCTCCAGTTCTTTCCGCTCAAGCTGCGCCTTCAGGATCCGGTTCTCTGCCTGAAGTCTTTCGATCTCTGTCATTTCTTCAACGGGTTTGGTACGACCTCGTCGATCAACGAGACCATCAATCCCATTTGCTTTGTACTTCTGGATCCACTGATACACCTGCTGGTATGAAACATCATATTTTTCTGCGGTCTCCGCATAAGACATCCCCGATTCAATATGATCGGTCACAATGTCGATACGTTCCTGCAGTGTCGTTTTACGTCCCTTTATCATAGTCATTCTCACTTTACCTCCCGGAGAAGCTTTTAACTCATGACTATTATACCTCTTAATCCAACGCCGTAGGTTTTCTTGCGCTGGAATTTTGAATTTTCTGCATGTGTCATACAGGGATCCTTTCCCCTGCAGATAGTATTCCACTGCTGTAATCTTGAATTCCAAAGTGTATTTGTTATTCTTCGTCCTCACAAATGCATCTGATCCCATGCTCTGATACTTCCCGCACCATTCGCGAATCCTTTCGCGATGTACACCCATGGAATTTCCAATCGCTTCAAACGATTCTCCGCCTTCCAAACGACGCTTTACTGCAATCAGTTTCTCTTCAGCTGATATTCGTCCCATATTAAAACCTCCCAGATAAACAGTTTTATTATTTCAACTGTCTACCTGGGAGGTAGCATATCAATTTACCCTGTGTTTTTTCTTTTTATTATCTAACTCTTTCTCTTTGCTGATACCGCTTTACTCTTTGCCGAGCTGGCAAGACTGTTTTCATGAACAGCAACTACCTTGTAATAATATGTTGTCTTCTTCTTTGCTGTCTTGTCAGTATACGAGAATGTCGATGGTATCACGACAGCCGGTGTCTCAGGTTCCTCAACGGTTCCATCTTCATTTTCCAGAAGTTCCTCGTCTGAAGGCGGCTGCGAAGGAACGGTTACTGTCTTAACAAGTGAATATCCGCTTCCGCTCTTTTGGCTTCTGTATACCTTGTATGCAACTGCACCCTTGACATGCGGCCACGAAACCTTAATGCTTGTCTTTGTCGATGTGGCCGAAAGAACCGGAACCTTAAGTCTGTCTGTTCCCGACACGATCTTGCTCATAGCCGATGCCTCACGGTTCACATTTGTAGGGACCGCAACTACTCTGTAGTAGTACTTGATTCCTGTGACAGCTGTGAGATCGATAGCATATTTTGCAGTCACTGTCTTGAGTTCACTGTATTCACCGTATTTGGTTTCACTTCTGTAGACTGTGTATTTTGTCGCATCAGTTACAGAGCTCCATGATATCTTGTTGTTGCCCGAGGATGTATGAGTGATAGATACGGCCGGAGTGACAAGCGTAGGTTTCTTGTACAGTCCGAGCACGATATAGTTCTGAGCCATCTGTTCCGGTGTCGCATCAAAGAATGTGTAACTCAGAGTTTCATCAGTCTTTGAGAATTCTCCATCCAGTTCCTTGTATTTCCCTGCTCCCACATCGGCGTCCGCTATTATCCATCTTCCGTCGTAATAGAACTCGGTCCAGTGATGATTTGCAGTTTTAAGATTTGAATTAAGCACCCATGCTGAATCCATTCTGTGCACACCATATACAACCCTTGTCGGTATTCCTTCAGCTCTCGCAAGGGCTGCGAATAAAGCCGCATATCCGACGCAGTTGGTCGCAGCTTCCTGCCCGAATTCGTATCTTTGAATCAGAACTGCAGGATTTGTAACCGATCTTCCGTTTGCAGGATTTGCTCTGTCATAATAGAAATTATCATCAATGTATTTCAGGATCTCAAAAGCTTTCTCATAATCATTAGGAGCATACTTTGTTATCCTGTCGGCTACAGTCTTGACATATGCCTGTTCCACATCGGTGAGCTTTGAGCCTGAAGCACCTGCTGTTCTTCTCAGCATCAGATATATATCTGTGAGTCTCGTATCAAGAAAACTGTTGCATTTATCGTACTGGCTCATTGTCTCATACGCAGAAGTGTTCAGCTGCTGCACTTTCTCATATTTCTGGATTACAGCCTGTCCTTTTGTAACGACAAGCACACAGTTCCTGTAAAATCTTCTTGTATCTGTTCCTCTGTATATGAAAACCGTATACTGTCCGTCAGGCAGACTGGCTGTGCTTAACGTGCCGGAAAAATAGTATCTGCCTCCTGAATATGATGACGAAAGAACTTTCTCAACTCTGTTGATTCCCCATCCCGTCTGTTCTGCAATCCTGACTTTGAATGAACTTGTTCCGATAGGAGCTAACCTTGTATTGCCTGATACTGTCACGTTGGAACCGCTGACTGTAATATTAATGTTGTCTCCTGTAGATCCGGCATTGGCCGATGTGAGTGAATCTACAGTCTGCGTTCCCGCACTTGTAAGCCCTGACGTTATAACGTGCTTGTCAACATTGCCTGCAAAGCATGTGCCTGCAGAGCCAAGTATGATGATTGCCGCAAGGCAGAATATTAATGGTAATTTTGAATATAGTCTTTTCCTGTTTTGCATTTTTCCCCTCGTAATTAATCGTACGGTTAATATCCTAACATGACCATTAATTGATAGTCAAGGGGAAACCATATTGCTCAATCCACCGGTAAAATCCCTCAGCATCATAATTCAGTCAGTCTATTTGAAGTATTTCGCCTATATTTTACCTAATATTTGCCTCATTTTCAACTGTTGTCAATCGCTTTTCATACAATCTTCATATTGAGAAAGACTGCAGAAAATTCAAGCAGCCTCCACAATTACCATTATCTGTATATATGTTCAGCCAGGAACTGACCGGTTTTCATTACTAGTTTTCTGTAAAAAGCACGTCTTCTGTCCCTGCCGCTTCTGACAATTTCTACTTCATAAATCTCATCATCCGCTCTGTCTTTTCCGCTCTCCCTAAGACTGTCCGCCCTCTTTCTGACTTCTCTCTTGCGAAGACTCTCCCTGCACCACAGCCTGCGGTAATCAGTATCTGCAATATCAGTAAAATGCGGATCCTCCTCCCCCTCTTTTATCCTCATGGTGTTTCTGTCAAGAACACACGGCTTCACATCCCAGCTTATTCCTTTATCTGTAAAATCCATGCCAAGGATAATTCCTCTGTCCGTATAATCCTGCATTCTCTGATATTCAGTATCGAATATGAAATTTCCAAGAGAATAGAATATCATCTTGTCACCGATCTTTTCATATCCCTGCACAACATGCGGATGATGAGCAACAACAGCGTCGCATCCCCATGAAATGTACTGTTTCAGAGTCCTCCTTATATACGGCATGGGAGCATGAAGGAATTCATTTCCTCCATGATACACGATAACAGCATAGTCCGCCTCCGTCTTCATTCTTCTAATCTGCTTCCTGATCAGCTTCTTCTCAAATTCGTGAAGCGGTCCGGGTGTTTCCTCTGATGCTGTAAGCTCATTCTTGTACTGTACGGCCATCACTGCAACTTTGATTTCTTCGCCTAATACAGCATATTCTGCAGCTCTCATGAGGTTTCTTCCCGCTCCGATATACTCAAGCCCTCTGCTCTGTGCGGCATCGAGTGAATCAAGAAATCCTTTCACTCCGTAATCCATGATGTGGTTGTTCGCATATGAGACTACAGGGCTTTTGAATGTCCTGATGATGTAATCAAGGGCAGCGCCTGAGCATCTGTGAGACAGCCTTTCCTTTCTGGATACCTCTTCATCTGTAACAGGGCTTTCCATATTAACAACAGAACAGTCAGCTGTTTTAATATATTCAAGTATTTCATCACTTAAGATATTTTCGTTTTCTCTTCCTGAAAAAAATCCGCTGAAAGATATATCTCCAGTAAATACAATTCTTGTCTTGTTTTCCTTCATCTTCTTACTCCTTACATATTAAATATACCACAAACACCCTCTTTTCTTATGTTTTATTTGACGCGTATTGAAAAAGACTATATAATTTTCATATTTAAAGGGGTTCTATATGGGAAGAAAAGTCAGAAGAAAAAAGAATTCAAAGAGAAAGAAAATACTGCTGCTTATCGTATTTGTAATAATTGCTGTTGTTATTGGAAGATGCAGCACATCCCACCAGAAGGCTGATACAAGAGTTATCGGATACCTTCCGACATGGTATTTTCAGGAACTTGATTCGATTGATATGAGCTGTCTCACACATCTTAATCTGGCATTCATCAATCCGGACAAAAACGGCGATCTTCACTGCTCTCTCGCAGATGAAAACATCAGAAGAATTGTCAGGAAAGCTCACAGACATGATGTTTCTGTGCTTGCTGCACTTGGAGGCGGCGGAGGTTATGCAAACTACACAGAGCTTATCTCCGGCAAAACTTCGATGAAGGAATTCAACGAAAAAATTATAGACTATGTCACAACCCACGATATGGATGGAATCGACCTTAATATTGAAGGCGATGTGGAACCTGAATTCTGGCAGTATTACGATGCCTGGGTTAAAGACCTGGCAAGGAAGTGCAGAAAAGAGAATCTGGTTCTTTCATGTGCAGTTGCCTCCTGGTTTGATAATTATATTACAGATGAAACTCTTGACAGATTTGATTTTATATCAGTAATGGCATATGACAACAAGGGTGATTCAGAAGGTCATTCCACATATGACTTTGCAGTCAGACAGCTTGATTATTTCAGCAGCAGGAATATTCCAGATTCAAAACTAGTACTTGGTGTGCCGTTTTACGGATACCGCTATGAGAACGGAATCTGCACAGGAAAAGTAGTAACTTACAGGGAAGTTGCAGTCTACAATGAGGATTCTGAATATGTCGATGAAAGCGGCACATGCAGATATAACGGAATCAGTACAATAACGGAAAAAGCAAAACTGTCGGAGGATTACGGCGGAATCATGATATGGTGTCTCGGTCAGGACGCTTCCGGTTCTGCGTCACTTTTGCGCGCGATTGACGCAGCCCTGAACGAGTAGACTTTAACATACGTTTGTGGTAAATTGATACTTGGGAGATTATTACATATGAGAATACTGCTTAAGATACTGAGAATATGTCTTCAGATTGTCTATGCACCTCTGAAACTGTTTCCTGTTAATACTGACAAGATACTTTTTCTGAGCAGGCAGTCTGACGAACTGACTCTGGATTTCAGGCTTCTTCAGGAAGAACTGTCATCAAGAGACCGTGATATTAAATTTGTTACAATATGCAGAAGATCCAGTGACAGCAGGATCGGTACATTTCTTTATGCATTTTCTCTTCTTAAGAGCATGTATCATCTTGCCACATCATCTGTATGCGTCATCGATTCATACTGGCCTGCCGTATGCATGCTTAACCACAAAGACAGTCTTACAGTCATACAGATATGGCATGCTCTCGGCAAGATCAAGCAGTCGGGATATCAGACTCTTGACAAAGCAGGCGGTAGAGGCAGAATCGCTGCAGAAGAGCTGCGTATGCACCGGAACTATGACTATATCATTGCAGGCGGTAGAGCATGGAATCAGTTTTACTGTGCTTCCTTTAACACGACTCCTGACAAGCTGGTGAATATCGGTCTTCCGAGAATTGACTATCTTCTTGATACCGAAGATTCAAACAGAGAAAAGATTTTCTTAAAGTATCCGCAGTTCAGAGACAAAACTGTGCTTCTTTACGCGCCTACTTTCAGAAAGGGAATCGAAGCAAACTGGCATTCACTGATAGATGTTATCGATCCGTACAAGTATATTCTGATAGTTAAGGGACACCCTAATCAGCCGCTTTTTGCAGACAGTCCATGGGTATACACATGCG
>JAEDDI010000005.1 GCA_016293805.1 Bacillota bacterium
AACCTATGACCCCCTGCTTGTAAGGCAGGTGCTCTCCCAGCTGAGCTATACGCCCATACGCAATACTTGCTCGCGACAGTTATATACTATACATGATTACCCGATGTTTGTCAATAACTTTTTTCTCTTTTTAAACTTGTGCCGATGTGGTATTAACCTCTCAAACGACACACCCAATGATAACATTTCGCACCCCGAATGTCAAGTAAATGTAAATGCAATTTCTTAAAACTGAATGAAAAATCAAATTCTGTTTCAGCAGGACAAATCTTCCGATATAAGCCGCAAAAGCTGACTGCAGACTATCTGAATTCACATTTTCATCCAGCCGTCTATGCTTCCGGCACTCTGGCGATTCCCTCTTCAAGAGAAAGCTCTTCAGCTTTGCCTCCAGTCATGTTCTTTATAAATCCCCTTACCTGTTCAATATTCTCAGGCTCACATACAAGCACCGCTGTGACCATATCTTCATATACTATATCTCTGATTATATAGCCGTATCTGTCACAGCCTGCCTGAAGCCTTGAAAGATGGGTATAATCCATCTTAACAGTATATACAGACATCTCCATTATCCTGCTGATTCCGCTTGCATCAAGGCCTGCCCGGGCTGCCTGTGTATATGCTCTTACAAGTCCGCCTGTGCCAAGCTTGATTCCCCCGAAATACCTGGTAACAATTACAGCTGTATTTGTAATGCCCTCATTCACCAGATACTGAACCATGGGAGCGCCTGAAGTACCCTGTGGCTCTCCATCATCCGAACCCCACTGCACCTGCATCCGCTCTCCCAGAACCATCGCAGGCACGTTATGGGTCGCATCCCTGTATTTCTTCCTTATTTCACTAAAAAACTCCTCCGCTTCCTCTCTGCTCTCCACAGGACGAACATGAGCTATGAATCTTGATTTTTCTATTACAATCTCAGCTTCGGCGAAAGCCGCAGCCTGTCTATAAAGCAGCATATGAACCGTACCTTCCGTAATCCTCTTCAGTCAGCTCAGCATCAAGGACAGTGCCCTCCTCTGAGTACTCCATTGATATGACATCAGCCTTTTCGCACAGGTATGAAACGATATCGCCTCTGCTGTACGGAATTACCAGCCTTGCCCTTATTCTGCCTGCAAATATCTTCTCCCTTATCCTCTCAATCAGACAATCTGTTCCTTCCCCTGTCTTAGCCGATATGAAGAAATGTTCAAAATCCCCTCCTATCGGCTCCTCAGGAGCAATATCCTTTTTGTTGTATACTACAATCTTTTCCTTGTCACCTGCACCTATTTCCTTAAGAACTCTGTCTGTAACCTCCATGTGGAAGCTGTATCCATCATATGAGCTGTCCACAACATGAAGAAGAAGGTCAGCATCAGCAACCTCCTCAAGTGTTGACTTGAATGCTTCCACCAGAGTATGAGGAAGCCTGCTGACAAACCCTACAGTATCTATAAGTATGAAACTGTGACTGCTGTCAAGATCGATCTTCCTGTGCGAAGTATCAAGAGTTGCAAACAGCATATCCTTCTCAAATACGCTCTTCTCCGCTCTCTGCACATCATCCAGCATCCTGTTCATAAGAGCCGACTTCCCTGAATTGGTATATCCAACCAGAGCGACCACCGGAACTGAGTTTTTTTCTCTTCTTGTTCTCTGAGTGGCCCTTACAGAAGACGCTTTCTTAAGTTCAGCACGTATATCATCCATTCTCTTCTGGATATGTCTTCTGTCTGTTTCAAGCTTCTTCTCGCCGGGGCCTCTTGTACCGATTCCACCCGCCTGTCTTGAAAGCGATTTTCCAAATCCTGTCAGCCTCGGAAGACGGTAGCTGAGCATTGCAAGCTCAATCTGAAGACTTCCCTCTCTGGATACAGCACGCGATGCAAATATATCCAGTATAAGGATTGTCCTGTCTATAACCCTTACACCGCAGGCATCCTCCAGGTTGCGCAGCTGAATGCCTGATAGCTCATCATTGAAAATAACCATATCTGCGCCTGTACTTTCAACAAACTCGCAAAGTTCAAAAACCTTTCCCTTGCCGAAAAATGTCGCCTTGTTGGGTCTTTCGAGTTTCTGTATCAGCTGCCCTGCCACAGTAACTCCCGCAGCCTCTGCCAGTCCTTCCAGTTCCTGCATGGAGTATGATATGTCTTCTCCAAGTTCAAGGCCTGCAAGTACTGCCCTGTATGTCATTTCCTCAATTACTTCGTTGTTTTCATTAAACCGTATAGTCATTACTCTATATTCTGAACCTGTTCCCTTATCTTGTCTATTTCGCTCTTTACATCAAGCGCTGTGTTGGTGATTTCAAGAAAATTAGCCTTTGAACATATTGTGTTCGCTTCTCTGTTCATCTCCTGCACAAGAAAATCAAGTTTCTTGCCGCATGGACCTGTGCTCTTTTCTATTATCTCCTCAAGCTGCCTGCAGTGACTTCTCAGTCTTACTATTTCCTCTGTAATATTGCACTTGTCTGCAAAAAGTGCCACTTCAGCTGCAATTCTCTCTTCAGGAACCACATTCTTTCCTGAAAGCAGTTCATTTATCCTCTCTCCCAGCTTTATTCTATAGTTTTCTGCAACAAGAGGTGCATTCTTTTCGATTTCATCAACCATGTTAAGTATAAGTCTTCCTCTCATAATGAGATCCTCAGAAAGTCTGTCACCTTCAAGCGCTCTCATCCGGTCAAGACCTGCTGCCGCCTCTCTGACAGGAACCAGAAAGCCCTTAAGTATCTCCTCCTCATCCTCCACATCCGGAGCAGTCTTCATAACATCGGGAAGTGACGATACAAACTGAAGGTCGATATCTCCGGCAAGCCCGTATTCTTCCCTGAGCTGGCTCAGGCATCCGATATACTGCTTTACGATAGCCGTATTGAGCTTTACAGTCACATCATCATCTGTCAGATTATCGACTACAACCGAGATATCTATCTTGCCTCTGGATGCATATTCCTTTACCGCATTCTTTATATGCTCTTCCGCAAAAGAATATCTGCGGGGTATGCGTACATAAAGCTCGCTGTACTTATGATTTACAGCTTTAATCTCAACAATGATATTTCTTTTTCCGTCAGAGTATTCCGCTCTTCCGAAACCTGTCATACTTTTTATCATTTCCATTTCCTCCATAGTCTTTAAATGATAACTATCTAATTATACCAAATTGAGCAACTTTATGATATATTTATTTCAGTTAACCTGAAAGGAAGAGATAAAATGGCATTTGACGGAATAACAACGGCAGCTGTGGCAATGGAACTTGACCGGCTGCTTTCAGGAAGCAAAATAGAGAAAGTATATCAGCCTGAGGCAGAAGAACTCATTCTGAACCTGCACACCAGGACAGGAAAGATGAAACTGTATATTTCTGCATCAAGCCACAATTCCCGCATACACATATATACAGAAGAGTTCATAAATCCGCAGAATCCTTCATCTTTCTGCATGCTCATGCGAAAACACATACAGAGCGGAAGAATAACTTCAGTAAGACAGGTAGGATCAGAAAGAATAATCGAGATATCAATTGAAACTCTCGATGAACTTGGGTACAGTGTCAGCAAGAAACTCATCGCCGAGATCATGGGAAAGCACAGCAATATAACTCTTGTGGATGCACAGACAATGAAGATAATAGACAGCATAAAAAGAGTATCAATAGACCAGAGCAGATTCAGACAGCTTCTTCCCGGACTCACATATTCATATCCTCCGTTACAGGACAAAATACCTTTCAGAGACGTCACAAGGGAAGACACCATATCAATGAAAGGACGCAGACTTTTAGACTGCATAGGAGGTCTTTCGCCTGTCATGTGCGATGAAATACTAAAAGACGGATATGAGAAAGTATATGACAATCTGGAAGATATCCGCAGCAGAATAGATGCCGGAGTGTTCTACCCGTGCATATATCTCAGGGAGGACAAAAGCCCCATGGATTTTTCTGTCACTCCCGTTTCAGCATATGAATGCACGCTGGAAAAAGTGACATATGACAGCGTTTCGGAGGCAGTTCAGAACTACTATTCCGGCAGGGATTCATCAAACAGAGTAAAACAGAAATCACACGATCTTAAGCGTGCTGCAGAACAGAAACTAAAGAAGCTTTATCTAAAAAAGCAGAAACTTTCGGAAGAGCTTCTCAAAGCAGAGAATTCTGAAGAACTCAGACTCTACGGAGAACTCCTGACAGCCAATCTTCACCTGGCCAAGTCCGGAGCATCGTCTGTCACAGTAACAAACTACTATGACGGAAATGAAATCACTATTCCTCTTGACAGAAGATATTCGCCTTCCAAAAACGCACAGAACTATTTCAAAAGATACGGCAAATCAAAAACTGCAATCAGAGAGAAAACCGTTCAGATTGAAGAAAACGACAGGGATATCGAGTATCTTGAATCTGTTCTGAGTCTGATTGAAAACGCAGACAGCCTCGATTCTGTTGAAGCGCTGAGAAATGAACTGACTGAAGAAGGATATCTGAGAAGGAAAAAAACTCATCAGATTCAGAAAAAGCAGAAGATAAAACCGATTGAATACAGATCGTCAGAAGGTTTCAGAATTCTCGTAGGCAGAAGCAACACGGAAAATGATTATCTGACTCTCAAAATGGCAGGAAGAAATGACTTGTGGCTTCACACAAAGGATATACCAGGTTCCCACGTTATAGTATTCCTTGAAGGAAAAGAAGCAGATGAATCCACAATATATGAGGCTGCAAAAATAGCTGCCTATCACAGCAAAGCAAGAAACTCTGAGCAGGTGCCTGTGGATTATGTGCCTGTCAAATACGTAAAAAAACCGGGTAAAAGCAAGCCCGGCATGGTAATCTTCACCGGCAACAGAACTGTATACGTCAAACCGGAGATACCTGAATAGGGATGCATTAGCATCCCTTGTTATCATTTGTCTGTAATCTGAACATCGGCGGAAGATTCCCTGTCGCTGTAAAAGCTGTTCTCCATCTCTCTGACTTTTCTCAAAATGAAAATCACGCAGATAATATCGGTTATACCCTCAGCTATCATCGTTGCGCCGGCAAATATCATTATGAATTCTGCTGTTGAAAACGGATTCAGTATGACTACTGCACCGGCAAGTATCATAATAACTGCACCGGCAAGTATAACAGGCCATCTTCCGCTCTTAAGTCTCATAAGGCATACTGCATACTGCACCTTGAGAAATCCATCTGCAACAAGAATCATTCCTGTTATGAACATAAGAAATGTCTCAAACAGTCCGGGATTCATAAATACAAGTACTGCAAAGAGTATAAGAAGAACGCCCTGAACAAGCCCATACGACCCGAAGATATGAGTTTTAGAAACTCTCAGATAAGATATAATTCTGATAACACCCCATACGCACAAAACGCCCGCAAACACATTGCATATCATCACAGCTCCGGCTCCCGGAAATGCGCAGAACAGCACTCCTGATATTATCAGCGCTGACGCGATGAATATATTATCTTTTTTAATCTCGTAAATTTTATTACCCCTATTATTCATTAAAGTCACCCTTCAGTATGCTGCATATCCACTCGCCTGTCTTTTCAATGACTTCCATGCCGTCATCATCAGGTCCTCCGTTGTGTATCTCATGATAATAGTTGTCCCATTCAACATACTCACATATATCGCCCTCATGCTTTTTCAGCATCCGCGAACCTTCAACATCACAGATCATATCAGCATTTCCATGCATCAGAAGAAGGGGTCTTTGTCTTCCCTCTCCAGCCTTCAGCCATGTTCCGTCATAAATGGCATTGCCGATTGAAAAGCCTTCAACTGCAGTAAGCATACTGATTCTTGTGTGAACAAGAGGATCAGAAAGATAATCTCCAACCGATTCAGGATTTCCAAGAACCTTTTCATCCACAGCAGAACCTATTGTCGCAGAAGGTGCAATCTTTGAAATAAGGCTGACAGCGCCATAGAGAAGTCCCGTCACAGGACGCACAAGTCTGATCCATGGTGCTGAAATAACATATGCCCTGGGAACACCTGAAAACCTGCCTCTGTATCTGTAGTCCAGAGCAATATTTCCACCCATGCTGTGTCCGTAGATAACAGAAGGAATTCCCGGATATGTGTCAACAGCATATTTTATCATTGAATCAATATCTGAAAGGACGTCTGTCCTCGGTGCGCAGTGTCCTCTCTTGCCCGGAGTCCTTCCGTGACCTCTCAGATCCATACCTATCATCTTGATGCCATACTCAGCCAGTCTGGCTGCCATTCTCTCATATCTTCCAAAATGCTCGCCGATGCCGTGCACACAGCACATTATAACCTTTGGCTCATCACATGGGTATTCATATGCTGCCAGATTATCAAGCGATGATTCGAATTTAACTTTTTTATAGCTGTACATATGTCCAACCTCCATATCATCTCAGTCTACAAACAGGCAATTTCAGTTCACGAATCAACCAATTTGTAAACATTTGTAAATTATGTATTGAAATGACTTTCATTGTGCTGTAATATATAGACACAGGCCGGGGGAGACTCCACTGAGTAACAGCGAAAGGAATAAGGGCGATGGAAAGAAATTGTTCGTTCTGCGGATACGCAGGAGCAGAATACGCTTTTAAGGGCAGGCGAATCTGCGAATGCTGCATCCACTATATAAGGATCAATTAACAATTATATTTATGAAAGGAGAACAGGTTTTACCAATTGTTCTCTTCCGGCCCGGAGCGACTGTCAGTCGCTCTTTTTCTTTCTGTTATGTTTCTCCCTGTTTATTCTCTTTTTTGTTTTCGGCTTCATTACTGAAAAGCCGAATCTTCCTATCGGCTGTCTCTTCAGCCCGAAGTACTCACCGTGATTATATGCCACAAGCGAGGCCTTATCAAGTCTGATTCTTCCATCACCGTCAATATACTGCTCATCAACATTGACATTTACTATCTCCGCCAGAAACATATCATGGGTTCCAAGTCGCTTTTTCTCAATCACGCGGCACTCAATACTGACAGGAGATTCTCCAATCATAGGACACGACACAATACGTGCCTCTTCTTTTGTCAGATTCATAACGCTGAATTTGTCAATGTCCCTTCCTGATCTTACTCCGCAGAAATCGCACGCCTTCGCAAGCTCCTCAGTAACAAGATTAACAACAAACTCCCCTTCTCTCTCAATTATGTCATGAGAGTAACGCTCAGGTCTGACAGAAATATATGTCATCGGAGGGTTTGTATTGACAATTCCCGTCCATGCAATAGTTATAATATTCGGTTTTTCTCGTCCGACAGATACCATCACCGCCGGAACCGGGTTCAGCATGGCGCCTCCCCTGAAACTTTTTTTGCTCATTTGTATTTCTTTCTGAGTTTATCCAGTATCGTCTCAAACTCGTCTGGAAGACCGCTGTCAAACTCCATGTATTCCCCTGTCGACGGGTGAATGAAGCCAAGTGTTTTGGCATGCAGCACCTGTCCGCTTACTCCGAACGGGTTCTTTTTTGGGCCGTACACATCATCACCTAAAAGCGGATGCCTTATGTACGACATATGAACCCTTATCTGATGCGTTCTTCCTGTCCTGAGCACAGCTTCTATAAGTGTGAACCTTCCGAATCTTTCAAGAACGCGGTATGAAGTATATGCATATTTTGAATTGCGGTCAGTAACAGCCATTCTGAGTCTGTTGGACGGATCCCTTCCTATAGGTGCCTCCACAAACCCCTCATCATCAGTAAAGTTGCTGTATACGACCGCCTGATATGCTCTTGTTATGGAATGCTCTGCGAACTGAACCGCAAGTGCATTGTGCGTGAAGTCATTCTTTGCTATCACAAGAAGACCGCTCGTATCCTTGTCTATCCGGTGCACGATTCCCGGACGTATAACACCGTTTATCGATGAGAGCGAATCCCCGCAGTGGTACATCACTGCATTCACCAGGGTGCCCGTAAAATTGCCCGCACCGGGATGCACAACCATTCCCTTTGGCTTGTTCACAACAAGAACGTCACTGTCCTCATATACTATATCAAGAGGAATGTTCTCCGGTCTGACATCTAAAATCTCAGGCTCCGGAAGACTGATACTTACTCTGTCTCCTGCCCTGACCTTCATTTTTTTCTCTGTCACAACCTCGCCGTTGACTTCAACGTTTCCGTTTTCTATCAGCCTGGCAAGCGAGTTCCTTGACATAGCAGGAACAAGCTGTGCAAGCGCGGCGTCAATCCGCTTTGCATCGTTTTCAAAAACAGCTCTTATCTCCTCCATGTCATCATTCCTTCCTGTCGAATACAAGAATATATAAAATCATAAGTCCGCATCCTGTACAGATAAAAATGTCAGCCACATTAAAAACAGGATTCCATATCTTGAAATCAAGAAAATCTATCACATATCCATAAAGAGCTCTGTCAACTATATTCCCTGTTCCTCCGGCAGCTATGAGTGAAAGTGCAAACCCCATCATCTTTGGAACGTTCCTTCCTCTGACTGCAAGATATATAACCACCGCAGTCAGAATCACTGCGGGAATCACTATAAGCACAGTGCTGTGCCCTGCCAGTATTCCGAATGCCGCTCCTTCGTTATGAATATATGTAATATGAAAGAACCCCTGTATTACGGGGACTGATTCCCCCGGTATCATAACAGATGACACAAATATTTTAACTGCCTGATCGACAATCAGGCATGCTGCAATAAGTAAAATATATAACATATAAACAAAGGGGTGATGCACACCCCCGCTCTCCTTATCTGATATTAATCATTGTCTTGGACATATCCTGTTCCTCTTCGGCAGCCGCTGACACTTTTTCTTCTTCACTGTCATCAAGCTCAGGAAGCTCCGCAATTATGTCATCCGCCTCCTCAAAGATTTCCTTTGAAAGAGTATCGAATCTGTCCATTTCATCTTCAAGCAGATTTCTGAATCTCTCCCTCAGATTTGTTACTCTGGCCTTGATTGATGCACTTTCGGATGCAAATCTTTCAGATGATTCTTTTGCTTCCCTGATAATAATCTCAGCATCAAGCTGCGCATTCTTAAGTAAGAGTTCCGCACGTTTTTCAGCACTTGTAGAGATTTCTGTCATAAGCTTTCTGGCTGTCTCAAGTGTTGTGTACACCTGCTCCTCAGAGGCCTTGCTTCCTTCAATTTCAGCCTTTATTCTCTCATTTTCCTCCCTGAGAGCCTTGTTCTCTCTCATAAGTGAATCAAATTCAACGATGAGAACATTGAGAAATTCATCAACTTCTTCTTCCTTGTATCCTCTCATTCCTCTTGAGAACTCTTTTGTTTCAATATCCGATAATGTTATCATTGCTCTCTCCTAAATCATAATCATATACAGCACTTTAATCAGTACTCTTTCAATTATCCCCAGCAGTATGAAAGCCAGAAAAACGGACCAGTCAATCATTCCGTTATTCCACCTGCTGATAAGTTTTCTGCACGGTGCAACAAGCCATTCTGTAAGATCTGTACAGATTCTGTCTATCTTTCCGATGACAGGATTTCTCATGCCGTAAAGCCAGCTGCATACACACCTTGCCAGCAGCATCAGATATACAATGTTGCACATTATTCTGACTGCACTAATTAATACTACCATTTTTTCTGTCCTGTCGATGTTCCGAAATCAAATCCCTTGTGATCCACTGTTGAATGAATATCCACATTTTCAGGCGCAAAAATGAATATATTGTTTGCCACCTTCTGAACATTTCCATTAAGAGCATATGTCGCTCCGCTGAGAAAATCGAAAATTTTCCTTGCAGTATCCGATTCAAGTCTTTCAAGATTCACAATAACCGGCTTTCTGCTCTTAAGATTATCAACAAGCTTAGGTGCCTCTTCGAATCCCTTCGGTTCAAGAACAATCATCTTAAAAGGATGAGTGTTGACAGTTACCCCTCTCTGCATATTTACCACCTTGCTTTCTTTCGAGTCCGACCTGCGTGTATCTACAGAAGTTCTGGGCTGCATATCTTTCTTTTCCATTCTGGATGCCTCGGCCCTGATTTCCTCTTCTGTTATTTCATCGTCATCAAACTCTTCTATTCCTACCAGATCCTTAAATTTATCAACAAAACTCATTTTCTTCCTCCCGCTATTTCCTGCTGTAATCTCTCTCGCCGAATATGGCTGTACCTACTCTGATCAGATTTGATCCTTCTCTGATTGCAACTTCAAAATCATGGGACATGCCCATTGAAAGATATTTAAAATCAAGCCTGTCATGACTGATTTTACTGAATTTATTGTAGAGGTTCTTCACTTCCCTGAAGTACACGCCTGCATCCTCAGGATTATCAGCATAAGGCGCAATGCACATAAGACCTCTGATGCGAACATTTGGACATGTGTCAAGTATTTCTCGAATAACACCTTCGGTCTCGTCTGTTGTAAGCCCGAATTTACTCTCTTCCTCTGCAGAATTAACCTGAATCAGAATATCCATCACCAGACTGTGCTGGGCTGCCCTCTTGTCTATTTCACGTGCAAGATGCACAGAATCCACGGAATGAATCATGCTGACCTTGTCGATAATATATTTTACCTTGTTTGTCTGCAGATGTCCAATAAGATGCCATCTTACAGGTTTGACACTGTCGAACTTGTCCATTATCTCCTGGACCTTGTTCTCTCCTATATCAGTTATGCCGGCATCGACTGCCTCGTTTATCTCTTCCGCTGTCCTTGTCTTGGTTACAGCACAAAGAAGAATATCTTCCGGATTTCTCCCGCATGCCATGGCAGCATCGGCCTTGATGTTCTGTATTTTCTCTATATTTTTCTTAATATCAGACACTGTTTCACATCCTTTCGTCAC
Organism: Bacillota bacterium; assembly: GCA_016293805.1. GTDB lineage: Bacteria > Bacillota > Clostridia > Peptostreptococcales > Anaerovoracaceae > UMGS973. The sequence continues at coordinate 10,821 of JAEDDI010000005.1, forward strand.
GGATTCCTGATAAGTTCATCATATATCTTAATTGTGAGTACTTCATTTCCCTCACTGTCATAGTATTTATCTGATGATACAATTGACTTTTCACCATCATCAAGCAGAATATTGACAGGCTTGAACACAAATTCTCCATAAGTGTTTCTCACCATTACACCCTTGACACCCTTCTCCTCTGTTATACAGCTGTCCGGAACAACAAGTCCGCTGACACTCCTGGTAACAACAGTCGCGTCTTTAACTCTTGTGTCTGAAAGCTCGCTGTAGTATCTGTTGCATTTGAGGGATACTCTGTATACCGTTCCCTGTTTCTTTACAGAACTGACTGATGCGGTAACACTGCCGTCTTCAAATATGACTGTGACAACACTGCCTTTTTCATATCTTGCTGCCGTTTCCTCATCTGTCCAGAACAGCATATACCACTTCTCATTCCTGTATATCTTGTACAGCGGCTCTCCTGCAGTAACAGCATCTCTTGAAAGATTTACAAATGAGTTATCCATATTCTTCACATCATCAAATGTGATATTCTTAAGATTGGCAAAAGACATAACATTCTCATTGCCGTCAATCATATAACTCACAACGCCGTTTATTGCAGCCCTGCAGTCTGAAGTCTCCCTGAGAGTATCTCCCAGTTTCTCAATCTCTTCCCTGTAGTTTTGCTCTCCTGTACTTCCTTCTTCAATCTCTGCTATTTTAGTATTTCTGCGAACCTTGATTCCCTCATCTGCAGCAAGCTTCACGCTGCCGGAAACCGCCGGTGCATAGACCTTCTCATTTCTCACAAAATAGCATGTAATACTGTCTGTTTCCTCTAGAGTTCCATATTCTGCCGTTACTGTCTTGGTCATCTCATCTGACACTTCAGGCAGCACATAAATGACAGCAATAAGAACAAGTGTCACAGCAGCAAGTATATAAATAAGTCTGTTTTTCCTCTTAAGCATCTCTAATACACTCCCATATCATGATACACCAACACGGCTCAGATTTCAATGTCAGTCGTGTAATGTTCAGAAAGGAGCACGTTCATTACCTCTTTAATTTTATCCGTGAGATTCATAATTTCGGAATACTCAAAAAGACGGCGCACATCCTTATTGATATCACGTGCATATGCATTGAGAGCTTCAGCAAATGCATCATCTGCTATTCTTCTTCTGTATCTGAAAAGGTCACACACGGTACGCTCCCTGTTGTATATGTCCAAAAAGGAATTTCCGAAACTGTCTGTGGTTCTGCCAAGATCAATAAGTTCTCCCCGGATGAAATACGGTCTGAAACTGATGCACTCCATAGACAGCTTTGACCGCGAAACACTTCTTGGAAGAGCTACATTCCAGATATCAGGCCTGCTTCCGTATCCGTAATGATACAGAGCTGACTGCATGCACACTATTCCCTCGGGCAGAACAGCTGAAAGTATGGCCTCATCCGACATTTCAGACAGACTGTAGTATCCGTGTCTTATCCTTCTGATATATCCTCCTGCACACAGTCTGCTTATTTCGTAATTCTCAATTCCTCCCGCATTCAGAACTGAAGTCTTTGCTATCCCTCCGCAGTCCCGTATTATTTTCTCTGCAAGATACAGCTTCATAATCTCAACCTCTTTCTAACGGTTATTTTACCATATGTACTTTGCCTTTGCAATATTAAAGAAATATAATATAAATTTTGTTACTTAAATATTGCAATACTGCAGTAAATTAGCGGGAATTAATCCCGCTCCAAAAGTGATTCCAGTATCTGTTTTTCTTCTTTTGAAAGAATCCTGGGTTTTTTTACTCCCTTTCTCCGTTCTTCATCTTCCAGATGCCTTATCTTTCTCACATATTTCTCAAAAAGATCAGGACGTCTCTCCTTCGTAAGTTTAAGAGACTCCCCGTATCTCCAGAGGTCGATGAGCCTGTGGTTGCCTCCTGTCAGCACCTCAGGCACATCAAGCCCTTCGTAGCTTCTCGGCTGCGAATACTGCGGATATTCAAGAAGTCCCGAGTACACAGATTCATCAAGCGCAGATGCACTGCCTGACAGAACCCCCGGTATCAGTCTTGCAACTGTGTCAACAAGAACCATGGCAGGAAGTTCTCCTCCTGTAAGTATGTAATCCCCAATGGAAATCTCCTCCATGCGGAAATGGTCTATAACTCTCTGATCCACACCTTCATAGTGACCGCACAGAATCAGGACAGATTCTTCACATGCCAGCTCTTCCGCCAGCTTCCTGTCAAGCTGCCTTCCTCTCGGAGACATGTATATCATCCTTCGTCCTTCCGTCCCGACATCCCTTATACAGTCAAAAATCGGCTGAGGAAACATAACCATCCCCTGTCCTCCTCCGAAAGGATAATCGTCAACCTTCCTGTGTCTGTCGGATGAATACTCCCTTATATCATGAATCCCAATGTTCAGTATTCCGTTTTCTATCGCTCTGCCTGTTATGCTTCTGCCCAGAACCGGCATGAACATATCAGGAAACAGAGTAAGTATATCTATCTTCATCAGTCAAAAAGTCCCTCTATTATCCTTACGGTTATCTTCTTTTCATTTACATCCGTGCCGAGGATGTACTCGTCAACGCCCGGAATATATCCTTCTTTTCCATCCATATCTATCACATAAAGGGGCTGTGCTGTATTCTTCACGATATTCTTCAGGCTTCCTATTCTCACTCCGTCCTCTGATACCACATCAAACCCTATAAGATCTCTGATATAATATGTCCCTTCAGGCAGACTCGGAAGCTGAGACTCATCAATATATACATCCTTCCCTCTAAGCTTTTCAGCTGCATTCCTGTCCTGCACTTCATTCAGAAGGAGAACAACGAGGTTTTTCTGAATCCTCGCATTTTTCAGTCCGTACATTCTGTCATCTATATATATTCTTGTATATCTTTTATATCTTTCAGGTTCATCTCCGTAGTCATATACCTTGATTTCACCTTTAAGGCCCAATGCTCCGGTAATCTGTCCAACCTTTATTCTGTCCATCTGCTCTCCTTAAAAAACAGGGTGCATACCCTATATGCACCCCTGAAAGTCATAAAAACTACTGTACGATTTCTACAACCACTTTCTTATTTGCCTTAGTTGCCGCTGCTTTTACTACGCTCCGAAGGGCTTTAGCTATCCGGCCCTGCTTGCCTATTACTTTACCCATATCATCCGGCGCAACTTTCAGCTCTATTACAATGGTAGAATTCCTACCGGCTTTTTCTGTAACTTCAACGGCATCCGGGTCTTCAACAAGTGACTTTGCAATCACTTCTACCAGTTTAACCATTATTTCACCGCTTTCTTATTTGATGATACCGGAGTTCTTGAATAATTTTTTTACTGTCTCTGTAGGCTGAGCTCCGTTTGCTAACCACTTCTGAGCCTTCTCTTCGTCAATTTTTATGTCCTTAGGCTCTGTCATAGGATTGTAGTATCCGATCTCTTCGATGAACTTTCCGTCTCTAGGTGTTCTTGAATCAGCAACAACAACTCTGTAAAAAGGCTTCTTGTGAGCTCCCATTCTCTTTAATCTGATTTTAACCATTAGTTTCCTCCTAAAAATTTATACTTTAATATTTATTTTAAAACTTACAAGTTTTATTAACTAAAACAATCCTCTGAATGCACCCTTCTTCCTGAACTTACCGCCTGTAAACTGCTTCATCATCTTCTTGGTGTCTTCGTATTTTCTGATGAGACTGTTTATCTCGGAAACAGGAAGTCCGCATCCTGCTGAAATTCTTTTTCTTCTGCTGGAGTTGAGAATCTTAGGATTATCTCTCTCCTGCGGCGTCATCGAAAGGATAATTGCCTCCATGTGAGAAAACTCTTTTTCTGCCTTCTCTATATCCATGTCCTGACGCTGCTTTGCAGAAAATCCGGGCATAAGGTCAAGCATTGAACCGACTCCGCCCATCTTTCTGATCTGTCCGATCTGATCGAGAAAATCTTCGAGCGTGAACTGATTTTTCCTGAGCCGCTCTTCTAATTTTGCCGCCTTTTCCTCATCAATGGCCTCCTGCGCCTTTTCAACAAGAGATACAACATCTCCCATTCCAAGTATTCTGCTGGCCATTCTCTCCGGATGGAAAGGTTCAAGAGCGTCAAATTTTTCGCCGACTCCGATGAATTTGATAGGCTTGCCTGTAACACTCTTTGCCGATAGAGCAGCACCGCCCCTTGAATCGCCGTCGAGCTTGGTCATTATAATGCCGTCCACGCCAAGTCTGTCGTTAAAGCCCTCGGCAGCGTTCACAGCATCCTGACCTGTAAGCGCGTCAAGAACAAGAAGTATCTCATGAGGTTTGATACCGTTCCTGATTCTTACAAGCTCTTCCATAAGTTCTTCATCTATCTGAAGACGTCCTGCAGTATCGACTATCAGAACATCAAAGCCTTTCAGTTCAGCATGCCTTGCGGCTGCTTTTGCTATGTCCTCCGGCACATTTGTTGTTCTGTCTGTATATACAGGAACATCAATCTGCTTCCCTACTACCTCGAGCTGATCTATAGCAGCAGGTCTGTACACGTCACATGCGCAAAGCATCGGTTTTTTGCCTTCTTTCTTGAGATAGGCAGCCAGTTTCCCGCATGTTGTTGTTTTACCTGTACCCTGAAGACCCACTATCATATAAATGGAGAATCCTCTTGGTGAATATGTGAGTTTGCTGTTTGCTCCTCCCATAAGGGCAGCCAGTTCATCATTAACAATCTTGACTATCTGCTGACCCGGCGTCACGCTCCTTAATATTTCCTCGCCCAGAGCCTTCTCCCTGACTGATGAAACGAATTCTTTAACAACCTTAAAGTTGACATCCGCTTCAAGAAGTGCCAGTTTAATCTCACGCATGGCATTGTTAACATCAGCCTCAGTAATAGTGCCCTGATTCTTAAGTCCTTTGAAAACTCCCTGCAGTTTTTCGGATAATCCTTCAAATGCCATAATCTACTCCATATTATCTATATCTTTTCTTATCTCACTGAGAGCCTCCGAGAGCTCTCCGTTGTCTGAATTCTCAACAATCAGATTCTCAAGTTTCCGGTCTATCCTCTCGATGAGATTTCTCGTATCTGCAAATTTCTTCACAAGGCCCAGCTTATCCTCATATGCCAGCAGAGCCTTTTCGGCTTTCTTCAGAGAGTCGTGAACTCCCGCCCTGGAAATTCCGAACTCATCTGCAATCTCCGAAAGCGAAAGGTTCTCTTCATGATACAGGTTCATAACCTCCTGCTGTCTCCTGGAAAGAAGCTCTCCATAGAAATCGTAAAGAAGACTGATTTCCAGCACATCATCTACAAACATGAAACAACCTTCCTTTTCAAAACATCACCAGTATAATTTAACACAATGCAAAACAGGTGTCAAGCTTTTTTGCTTAACACCATAATTATTCATCAGAAAATTCCGAGCATATGCTGCATAACCAGACTGACAGCCGAGATGCATATCCAGCATGTGAATCCGAGAAGTATCGGTTTTCCGCCTGTTTTCACAAGCTTTACTATATCAGTATTAAGTCCTATCGCGCTCATCGCCATGACAATAAAGAACTTGCTTACCTCCTTAAGAAAGGCAAAGAGAGCATCAGCACCTTCCAGAGCTGAACCGGTAAGGACTGTCTGCGCTATTGTTGTTAGTACAGATGCCAGTGCAAAGTAAAGAATGAACATCGGAAAAGCTCGTTTGAGACTGAATCCTTCCGAGTCACTTTTCTTTTTCTTCGCCTCAATTATTCCAAGCACAAAAGTTATCGGTATAATTGCCAGGGTTCTTGTCAGTTTTACAATTGTTGCATATTCAAGAACAGCACCTCCGGTATTATGAATCGTATCCCATGTCGATGCAGCAGCTGTAACTGACGAAGTGTCATTGACAGCAGTTCCTGCAAACAGACCAAACCCTGCATCTGAAAGACCCATAATTCCGCCAAGTGTCGGGAATATAACAGCAGCTATAACATTGAACAGGAATATTACCGATATCGACTGGGCTATCTCCTCATCGTCCGCACCGATTACAGGGGCTGCAGCCGCAACTGCGCTGCCTCCGCAGATTGACGATCCCACACCTATAAGGATTGCCGAATTTCTGTCAATTTTAAGTGCTCTGAACATCAGATACGATACAATCAGAGATGTGGCTATTGTAGAGACAATAATCGGAAGCGATTGAGCTCCGACCTTCCCTATTGTGGCAAGATTAAGTCCGAATCCCAGAAGTATTACAGCATACTGAAGTATTTTCTTCGATGTGAACGCGATACCTGCCCTGAACGGTTCGTCATCTTTAATAAACCTGGTCACAACCATTCCTGCAAGGATTGCGATTACCGGTGCTCCGACAATCGAAAGTGAAGGAACAAGCTTCACAAGAGCCCATGAAGGAATCGCTATAGCAAGGCAAATCCCTGTTCCTTTTATTTTACTTTTCAAAATCAGCCTCCTCGCAGTCGTCAAGATCAACCGGCACAATTATATTCCTCGCGTCTTCGAGTTTTTCTGCAGGCACATATAAATCGATAGCATATGAAGTATTGCTTCCCAGCGCGATTTCTATAAAATTGCTGGCACCTTCATATTTTTTCACACATGGAATCCCTTCGCTTCTCAGCTTTGATTCTAGCAGATCTGCCTGAAAACTTGATTCTGTATGACAGAGAAACACTCCGTTTCTCCATTCTTTTGTTGTATCTCCAAACATACTGACCTCTCAAAACGAGTGCCACAGATGTGGCACTCTCATAATACTTTATCTAAACAGCTTTTTCTTCTATTTCTCTGCAAAGCTTTGCTATAAATTCATCAGCAGCCATTACGCCAAGATCTCCCGCCTTGATCGATCTTACAGAAAGAGTTCCCGATTCAGCTTCTCTTTCACCTATTGTGCAGATATATGAATCTCTCTGATTTCTTGCTTCTCTGATCTTGTATCCTATTTTCTCGTTTCTGGCATCGAGTTCAACACGAAGACCGGCCTCTTCGCATTTTGCTTTTATTTCTTCAGCAAACGGAATGAATTTTTCTGTTACTGTCAGCAGCTTAACCTGAACCGGTGCAAGCCAAAGAGGAAACTTTCCTGCAAAATGTTCTGTAAGTATACCGATGAATCTTTCAATCGATCCGAATATTACTCTGTGAATCATTACAGGCCTGTGCTTTTCCCCATCTGAACCCACGTATGAGATATCAAATCTCTGAGGCATCTGCATGTCAAGCTGAATTGTTCCGCACTGCCATGTTCTTCCGAGTGAATCCTCAAGATGGAAATCAAGTTTAGGACCGTAGAACGCTCCGTCCCCCTCGTTTATCACATAAGAAACACCTATTGTTTCCATAGCTTCTCTAAGCGCCGATTCAGCGGCTTCCCACTCTTCATCCGAACCCATTGAATCTTCAGGTCTTGTCGAAAGTTCGATATGGTAATTGAATCCGAACATGCTGTAAACATCATCAATAAACCTTACAACTCCGATAACTTCATCCTTAATCTGCTCAGGAAGCATGAATATATGAGCATCATCCTGTGTGAATGTTCTTACTCTCATCAGTCCGTGAAGCGCACCCGAAAGCTCATGTCTGTGAACCTGTCCAAGTTCTCCCATTCTGATAGGGAAGTCCCTGTACGACCACATTTTTCTCTTGTACGCAAGCAGCGATCCCGGACAGTTCATAGGCTTGATTGCATAATCCTCACCGTCGATCTTTGTAAAGTACATGTTGTCCTTGTAGTGATCCCAGTGACCCGAAGTTCTCCATAAATGCTCGTTCATTATAAGAGGTGTCTTAATCTCCTCATATCCTCTTTTTGCATGCTCGCTCTTCCAGAACGCTTCGAGTTCATTGCGGATAATCATGCCCTTAGGCATGAAGAACGGAAATCCCGGACCTTCCTCATAGATTGCGAACAGATCCATTTCCTTTCCTATCTTTCGGTGATCTCTCTTCTTCGCCTCTTCAAGTCTTGCAACATATTCATCAAGTTCAGCCTGAGTCGGAAATGCAGTTGCATAAAGACGCTGAAGCATAGGTCTGTTAGAGTCTCCTCTCCAGTATGCCCCTGCCACGCTCATAATCTTGAATGCTTTGATCTTTCCTGTTGACTCCATGTGAGGGCCTGCACAAAGATCGGTAAAATCACCCTGTCTGTAAAATGAAATCACTTCATCCTCAGGAAGATCTCTGATAAGTTCAACCTTGTACGGCTCGTTTTTCTCCTCCATGAACTTTAATGCCTCGTCCCTTGGAAGCTCAAATCTTTCAAGCGGATAGTTCGCCTGAACTATTTTTTTCATTTCCTTCTGTATTTTAAGAAAATCCTCTTCAGTGAACCTGTGTTCCGAATCGAAGTCATAATAGAATCCGTTTTCAATAGAAGGTCCTATTGCAAGCTTTGTGTCAGGCCATAAATGCTTTACAGCCTGCGCCATTATATGTGATGCAGTGTGCCTGTAGCTGCTTCTTACCTGCTCATCCTCAAAATTGATTTTTTCTTTAGCCATTTTTTCTTCTCCTTAATTTTATTCAAAATCCCATGTCCATTCTCCGTCAGCCTGTTTCGCTCCCTGTTCGACACCGTCAATACGTCTTACCGCCTTCTTAACCTCAACCGGATCAGGATATACAACCGAGCATGCAGCACCTACGCTGTAGCAGTAATCCATTCCTGTACCTCCGGTTATGGACTGCGTCTTGATAGTCCATCCCGCCATATCATCAATCTGCATTTTAACAAGAGCCTGAATCTCGCTTTTGCTAATGCTTGTCTGCATCTCATTCTCCACAGCATCCAGAAGCTGGCTGTATCTTGTGAGCAGTGTCTCACTTGACAGTATCTTGTCAAGCATAGCCTTGAGTACTATCTGCTGATTTTTGTTTCTCTGAAAATCACCGTCCTGGAAGGAATATCTTTCTCTCGCAAATGCCAGCGCGGAAGCTCCGTCCAGCTGATTCTCACCCTTGACAAAGGAATACCCTTCGTTCTGCCTTCCGTGTGTGGTAAACTCATAGTCGGAATTCACAGTGATACCTCCTATGGCATCCACAACATCCACCACTGTCGAAAAATTAACCCTTATATAGTAATTGAGTTCCACCTGGAGCATATCCTCAATGGTCATCATCGATTCATCCACTCCATAAGCTCCTGCATGCGTCAGCTTGTCCATCTGCTGATATGTATGAAGCATCACATATGAATCTCTTGGAATTGATGTCAGCAGAATCGTATGGGTAACAGGATTAACCGTCATTACCATATTTACATCCGAAAGGGATATCTCATTTATATCGCCGAAGATATCAATTCCCGAAATGAACACGCTGAAAGGCGTCTTGGTTATGGCCTCTACAGATTTTGAAGCCGCCTCCACTTCCTTCTCAACCGTGAGCTTGTATATTATCCTTGTCCCGTCTTCGAAACCGTCAATATTCTCACATATCATAGAATAATATGTGCTGCTTACAAGAATAACATCACATTTTTCTTTAAGAAGATTTCTTCCCACATCGAAAATATTGTCTTCTCTCCTGTAATTGACATCCGTTATTTCTCCAAGCCTCACAGCCGCCTCTGCATATGTGGCCGACTCAGTCCTGAGAATACCTACCGTGTCTCCTGCTATATCCTCGTATGTTCCTCTCATGTCATCATCTTTTCTGACAATCAGATAATACTCTTCAGTCTCCCTGCCGATTGTACTTATCTTTGCAAAAAGATCCTGCGTGCTGTAGATATAGTACATTCCCACACCGTAAACAGCAATCAGAAGCAGCGATATGATTACAGCCGCTGTTCGCCGTCTGGATTTCGGTTTTCTAATAAACAGAAAAGCATCTACCAGAAACGATCCTGCAAGTATAACTGCAATCAGAGGTATAAGATATTTGACAGGAAGCATATTAAGCCAGATAAGCATCCCTGAAAAAGCGATCATCGCCAGCGTATATACTACTGCAAGAACTACGCATGCGGGCTTTCTGCCCCTGTTACTCTTAACTTCTCTCAAATTGTTCTCTCCTGACTTTAATTACCATAATATCCGGTTGTATATGATATGTTGCCGCTTATAGTCTTCACACTGTCCGGAGCTTTGTATCCTTCCTCACCGAACATTTCTCTGTGAAGTCTCTCAACATTGCTCTCAAGCGTTACAGGAGCCGCATACCATACTCCCGAATACGGACTTACATATCCTTCCTTGTCGTACGGCCATCCGGTACTTCCCTTGATATCCATCCTTGGCAGTCTGAGCATCAGAGGAAGTATATCCTTAGTCGTCATATTTGTGCTGACCTCAGGCATTACGTCGTCCATCAGCGCATTAAGTTCAGATATACTCATCGTCTTCGCCTGCTCAAACACAGCAGTAAGAACCGTACGCATTCTCTCAGTACGCTTGTAGTCGCCGCCTTCAGTGTGTCTGATTCTAGAATATGTCACCGCCTGAACCCCGTCAAGGTGCTGAATTCCCGCCTTTTCAATAGGTTCGTAACTGCAGCCGAGATATTTTGCCGTGCCCGGAAGATAATAGTTCATCTGTGAAATCTCATCCTCTGCAATATCCACATCTATACCTCCCACATCGTCCACAACCTTCTGGACCGTCCTGAAGTTCAGTGCTGCAAATTCAGTTATATTAAGATCAAGATTTCTGTTAAGTGTATTAATGGTTCGCTCAGGTCCGCCGTATGCGAACGCATGTGTCACCTTGTCAAGGCCCACCTCCTCGATGTCGAGGAATGAATCTCTGTAAACAGAAATCAGATTAAGTTCGTTTGTCTTTTTATTCAGACTCACAATTATAATAGAGTCTGTTCTTGAGCCCTCATATCTGCTCATATCCCTTGTATCAACGCCAAGAATAACTATGTTCCTGTAATTGTCAAGACTGTCTCCCGCAGCGAGTGACGACGTGTCGATGTCCACATGGGAAAGCTTGTCAATCTTGCTCTTCATATAGAGTATGCCGCCTCCCCCGATGACCGCCGCAACAAGAACAATTGCCATCAGAAAACTTGCAAATCTCTTAGCTGCTGATTTTCTTTTTTTTCTTCTATGTCGTGCCATTTATAATTTCACCCCCAACAGTCACAGACATTATAATTCTATACCAAAAACGGTAGATTTTCAATGATTTTCTTGTTGTCCTTGAAACGCACGAAAATACATACATTATACAGAATACTGACTTCATTATGCTTAAAATCACACAATCTTGCGGTTACATTTTCAGAATATTTATATTTATTTAATTCGATTGACACACCTAAATTACAGATGATATATTGAAGTCAGTTGGTTGGTTTAATATAATTTGTTTTCACTAATTCATATAAATCAAGGAGAATCAAAATGGCAAACAAATATGCAGAAAAAGTAATCGAACTTTGCAAGAAAAACAACCCTGGAGAAACAGAATTTCACCAGACTGTCGAAGAAGTTTTGACTTCACTCGGCCCTGTTCTTGATAAGCATCCTGAATACGAAAAGGCTGCTTTGCTCGAAAGACTTGTAGAACCTGAAAGAGGAATCACTTTCAGAGTTGTATGGGTTGATGACAACGGCGAAGTACAGGTTAACAAAGGTTACAGATATCATTTCAACAGTGCAATCGGCCCTTACAAAGGCGGACTCAGATTTGCACCTAATGTATATCCCGGAATCATAAAATTCCTGGGTTTTGAACAGATTTTCAAAAATTCCCTTACAGGACTTCCGATCGGAGGAGGCAAAGGCGGTTCTGATTTCGACCCTAACGGAAAGTCAGATGCGGAAATCATGAGATTCTGCCAGGCATTTATGACAGAATTATACAGACACATCGGTCCTGACACTGACGTTCCTGCAGGCGACCTTGGTGTAGGCGCAAGAGAAATCGGATACCTTTACGGACAGTACAAGAGAATCGTAAACAAGTTTGAAGGCGTGCTTACAGGCAAGACTATTCCGTCAGGCGGTCTTCTTGGAAGAACTGAAGCAACAGGCTTCGGTATCGTATGGTATGCTGAAGAAATGCTCAAGGCAAACGGCGAAGACATCAAGGGCAAGGTTGTCGGCATCTCAGGATTCGGCAATGTATCATGGGGCGTTGCATGGAAGCTTCAGCAGCTTGGAGCCAAGCTTGTTACAATTTCAGGTCCGGACGGATACATCTATGACCCTGAAGGAATCAGCACAGACGAAAAGATTGCATGTCTTCTTGAGCTTAGAGGATCAGGCAAAAACATCTGCGCACCATATGCAGAGAAATTCCCTGAAGCAACATTCTTCCCTGGCAAGAAGCCATGGGGCGTAACTCAGGATACAGGCTGCAAGGTTGACCTGTTCATTCCTTCAGCAATGCAGAACGACGTTCACATGGAACACGCTAAGCAGATTGTGGAAGGCGGCTGCAGATTCTACTGTGAAGGCGCTAACATGCCTACAACAAACGATGCTCTTGCATACCTTATGGAGAACATGACAGCTGTAGGCCCTTCAAAGGCTGCAAACGCAGGCGGAGTTGCTTGCTCATGCATCGAAATGGGACAGAACGCAAGTCATGCTGTATACCAGCATGAGGATGTTTACGAACAGCTTCACCAGATCATGAAGAATATCTACAATGCATGTGCAAAAGCAGGTGAGGAATACTACGGAAGCAAAAATGCTCTTGTTCAGGGTGCCAACATTGCCGGTTTCGAAAGAGTTGCAGAAGCAATGATGTCACAGGGTTTAGTATAATCTTACAGATAACAGAGGACTCCGTTTCGGCGGAGTCCTTTTTCATTCACAGTTTCAGCATCCTTCCCTCCATCAGCAGATAAAGGTATCTTTCCTTCACCTTCATACCGTATGATTCTTCAACGGCCTGCTGATAAAGATCCAGCTGCCTTATATATCTTTCTGTAAGAATCTCATCTGATTTTACAGATGTGTTCTTGTAATCGACAATAACCGCTTCTCCATTCTCTGAAAAGAAACAGTCGATTATTCCCTGAACCATCACCTCAGTTCCGTCAAGTTCAGTCATCATAGTGAAAGGCTGCTCTCTCCATATTCGCTCAGCCGATGCGGCTCGTTTTCCTATACCGCTTTCCAGAAACGCTTTTATCCCTGTTCTGTTTACGGCATCCGCCTCATCTTCGGAAAGAATATTCTTCTGAACAAGGCATCTTATCTCCTCATCTATATCTTCAGCATCAAACGGAATATACTGCATCACTTTGTGTGTCACAGTCCCCTTCTCAGCCGCAGAGAGCTTTCTTTCGGTTTCATCAAAAACATCAGTCCTAAGCGGCACACTCTCGTCCATATGCCCGGACATTTCAGTTACCGAATACTTGTACTTCATGCGGGTAAGAGCTTCATACGGATATGTATATGACAGTCTGCATGCGACCTCTCCGGAAGGCATCTCTTTACTGTGAAGAATTCTGCGGATGTCCTCTTTTGATGCTTTTGCTGCTGCGGCAGCATCACTTACATCTTCAAGTGTTCTGATATGGTATGCAAGCCCCATTCCGCTGACAAAATCAAGAGGTGATGCAGCATGCCTTACAGGATAGTCTTCTTCGTTGTAATCACCTGTACATCCCAGAATATACAGTCTGTCCATGGCCCTTGTATATTCAACGTAGAGTATACGTTTCTCCTCTTCGTAGCTTTCTTTCACAGACTGCCTTTCTATAAGGTTCTGAAGCACAGTTTTTTTGTACCAGTGTTCTGTTTCATTGACATTCAGAATGCCAAAACCCAGTCTCTTGTGGCAGGATACGTTTCTGCTCTTCTGTCTCAGATTGAATTTCTTTGCAGAACCGGCAGCTATCACAAGAGGAAACTCAAGACCTTTGCTCTTGTGAACAGTCATTATTCTTACTACATTATCATCTTCAGAACACGTTTTTACCTGTCCCACCGGAATGTTTCTCGTTTTCAGGATATCTATATATGTAATAAGTCCGTAAAGATCTCTTATTCCCTGTTCTGAAAGCCTTAGGGTTCTGTCTGCAAGGGCTCTGAGATTTGCCTGTCTCTGCATACCTCCCGGAAGCGCTCCTGCATATGTATAGTATCCTGTATCCCATATGAGACTCCATACAAGGTCGGACAAACCTTCAGATAATGCCGCCTGCTGCCATTTTTCAAAGGTATCCCTCGCATCAAGGCATTTCTTCCTGAGTCTTTCGTCTTTGCCTGATTCGGTATAATACTCGAAGGCTTTGTAGAATTCCCCATCCCTCTTTGCAAGCCGTATATCCGTCAGATCATCGACAGAAAATCCCATAACCGGAGAAAACAATACAGCTATAAGGGGGTAATCCTGTCTGCTGTTGTCTGTAACTCTGAGCATGTTCTCAATCATTTCAATTTCAACAGTATCAAAATATCCTTCCCCGTTATCAACATATACCGGGATTCCAGCCTCTTCAAGCACAGCCTCATAAACCCCTGCGCCGGACCTGGTGCTTCTCATGAGAATGACCATATCCCTGTATTCCATCTTTCTTATGCTTTGAGACGGCACATCGTAAATCTCTGTACCCAGATTCTGCCTTATTATATCGCACGCCGAAAGTGCTTCTATCTCTTCCTTCCTGAGCTTAAGTATCTCATCATCAATTTCCGCATCTTCAGGTTCTCTGCTTATACTAACAAATATTTCAGCAGGATACTCAAGTTCACCCTCATATGCCACACCCTTGTTAAGTCTGTTCTCCTCGCTGTAACCTTCCATTCTTCCCATGAAAACCCTGTTGACAGCATCTATTACTCCTCTTTTGCTGCGGTAGTTCTCATTGAAATCTATCCTCGTGCTGTTAACTTCATCCTCAGATGCATACCTGTGATACTTTTCCATAAATATCTCAGGTTCGGCAAGTCTGAACTTGTATATGCTCTGCTTGACATCCCCTACCATAAACAGGTTGTCTTCCCTGCTTATATATTCAATCAGCTTTTCCTGAACATCGTTGCTGTCCTGATACTCGTCTATGAATATATATCTGAACTTTTTTCTGTACTCCTCGGAAACCTTCGGCTCTGCAGCCAGTATCCTGAGAGCATAATGCTCAATATCGCTGAAGTCCACAAGATTCTTCTCAGCCTTGAGTCTTCTGAATTCGTCCGCATATTCTCTGACAAGTTCAGAAAGAAAAACGGCCATATCATATGTGGATCGGAGATCCTCTGCCATTTCCGAAGGAGTCTGTGAAAAATACCTGCTCTTTATATCGTTTAATTCCCTTGTGCCTCTTTTCCTGATTGCCGAAAGGTCATCTTTAATTCCGGCAAGGATTTCCTTCTCGTCTTTAGTTGTCACCATCCTCGGAAACGGAATTTCGAGAAAAGCGGCAATTTCATCATATGACGCGTTCTCTGCAGGGAAGCTCTCAAGATATCCTCTGAATTTCTCTTCCAGATGAAATACTCCGCTTTCATTAAGCAGATCACTCATCTCCTCCACATATTCCCTAAATTCGGATACCACATCACGCGAATCATCAAGAATTGCACTCATGATTCGTCCGGACATGAATTCATCATCTGTAATGGAAAGAGCCTGTGTACTCCTGTCCAGCCATTCAAACGGTTCCGGAATACTCATTATCATTCTGTAAAGATCCGTTACCATCTGTTTTGCCGCCCGTTCGTTTCTGTCGCCTGCATATCGCGAAAGAAACCTGATAAACTGCGGACTGTTCTCTTCAAAATGCCTTTCGAATATATTGTCTGCCGCCTTCATTGCCAGAATCTCCGCCTGGTCTTCATCACATACGGAAAATCCGGGCTCAAGGTCTGTAAGATAAAAATACCTTCTCAGCATCTCTAGCGCGAATCCGTGAAATGTGGATATGTTTGCCCCTGCAACAAGGGAAAGCTGCCTTCGTATATATGATAGTTTTTTATCATCTGCCGTCTGAGCCTCTTTTGTAAGGGACTTTACTATTTTCTCCTTCATTTCCGAAGCAGCGGCATTTGTAAATGTCACTACAAGGAATCTGTCTATGGAAACTTCTTCATCAACCACAAGCCTCCTTATTCTCTCAACCAAAACAGCAGTCTTTCCCGAACCTGCTGCAGCCGATACAAGAATATTTTTGTTTCTCAGTTCTATCGCTTCAGTCTGCGCTTTATTCCAGTTCATAATATCCCCTCTCATCTTATGATTTAATTATACAGTATCCTCATTACAGTAGCAATCACAGTAATTTAGTGCTATAATTGACAGGACAATTATTTGAGAGGAGGCATGATAATGCTTAGACCAACAATGCTGATGATACTGGACGGTTTCGGTATCAGTCAGGAAACAGAAGGAAACGCGATAGCAAAGGCGAAAAAGCCCGAGCTCGACAGGATATTCAGAGACTATCCTTCAACTACTCTTAAAGCATGCGGTCTTGATGTGGGCCTTCCTGAAGGTCAGATGGGCAATTCGGAAGTGGGTCATCTGAACATAGGTGCAGGAAGGATTGTATACCAGGAGCTTACCAGGATTACAAAACATATCAGCGATGGTCTGTTCTTTTCCAACAGAGCCCTCTGCAGGGCCATGGACCATGTTATAAAAAACAGAAGTTCTCTTCATATTATGGGGCTTTTGTCTGATGGAGGAGTACACAGCCATATTGACCATCTCAAGGCCATAATCAGAATGGCACATGACAGGAATATCAGAAATGTATATGTGCATGCATTCCTTGACGGAAGAGATGTTCCGCCAAGATGCGCACTTAAATATATAGAAGAAATCGAAGGCTTCATGGCTAAGACCGGTACAGGAAGGATAGCCACTGTATCCGGAAGATACTATGCCATGGACAGAGACAAAAGATGGGAACGCGTCATAAAGGCATACGATGCCATGACCGTTTCGGATGGCATCAGGGCAAAAACCGCATCCGATGCAGTCAAAGCTGCATACGAAAGAGATGAAAACGACGAATTCGTTCTCCCTGCTGTTATCGAACCGGCAGTGCCAGTATCTAACGGGGATTCTATTATTATGTTCAATTTCAGACCTGACAGAGCAAGAGAGATAACAAGATGCTTTGTCGATGAAAGGTTTGAGGGCTTCGAAAGAAAAAAAACAGTTTCAGATTTATGTTATGTCTGCATGACGCAGTACGACGCATCAATGCCGAATGTGGACATCGCTTATCCGCCCGAAAAACTCAGAAACACACTGGGAGAATATCTTTCAGACAGAGGACTTGTGCAGCTGCGTATTGCAGAAACAGAAAAATACGCTCACGTCACCTTCTTCTTCAATGGAGGAGTTGAAGAGGAAAACCCGGGCGAAGACAGAATCCTGATTGATTCACCTAAGGTTGCAACTTATGATCTTCAGCCGGAAATGAGTGCCTATCTTGTTACAGAAAAAGTTCTCGAAGAAATCGCCAGAAACAAATATGACGTTATAATACTCAACTTTGCAAATGCCGACATGGTGGGACATACAGGCGTTATGGATGCTGCTGTTGCTGCAATCGAAGCACTTGACAGATGTGTTCCAAGGATTGAAAAGGCAGTCCTTGAAAAAGGTGGACAGATTCTGCTGACAGCAGACCACGGGAATGCCGACGAAATGCTTGACAGTGAAGGAAGGGTTGTAACAGCACATTCTCTTAATGATGTGCCTCTTGTCCATATAGCAAATGACCCGCATAAACTGCGTGACGGCGGAAGGCTGGCAGATATAGCACCTACCCTTCTGACTCTGATGGGCATGTCCATCCCGGACGAAATGACAGGCAAATCACTTGTATAATACAGACAATTAAAGGGATGTTACCGCAAGGCAGCATCCCTTTTGCATATCCTGATCCGGATACCTGGTATTATATATATCACAAAAGTCCTGCAAACAGCGATGCAAACACCACCGTTATTATTCCTGAAACCGCTATGGAAAGACCTGCCACAGCGCCTTCTGTCTCTCCCATCTCCATTGCCTTTGCAGTCCCTATGGCATGCGCAGATGTACCCATTGCAAGTCCTTTGGATATGGGTTCTCTGATTCTCAAAACTGCGCACACAGCCTCTCCGGTCATGTTTCCCATAACTCCGGTTATTACTATAACTGCCACAGTTATTGTCACATATCCTCCAAGTTCTTCCGACACTCCCATGCCTATGGCAGTGGTTATGGACTTCGGCAGCATTGTCACATACTGCGCATGTGTAAGCCCCATTATCCATGACAGAGCAAATGTTACAGCAAGACTTGTCACAACCCCTGCAGTTATTCCTCCTGCCACTGCAAGTGCATTGTCCTTAAGAAGCTGCCACTTTTCATAAAGCGGCACAGCAAGAGCGACCGTTGCAGGTGTCAGAAACCAGCTCAGATACTTTGCCCCCTCAGAATATGTTTCATAGTCTATGTCGGCAGCAGTAAGAACTGCTATTGTAACAGCAATAGAAATAAGAAGCGGATTCAGCAGTGCAGTTTTAAATTTCTTCTTTAGCATCATTCCTGCAGCATATGCAATCAGACTAAGAGAAACACCTGCAAATACAGATGTCTCAAACATATCAGCTATCACTGCCTCTTCCCCCCTCTCCTTATAATCAGCTGTGATGTCCATCCCGATGCCGCAATTACGCAGAAAAGCACAATCACAGTTATACAGAGTGCGGGCGCAAGGAAGCTCTTCAGTTCACCCCATGACGCCATAAGCCCGACACCCGCCGGAATGAACATAACCGGCATTATCTCTATCAGGAAAAATGCTGTATCTTTCACCTTTTCCAGAGGTATAAATCCAGTCGCAAGACAGGTAAACATTATCACCATTCCATAGATACTTGCCGGCACCGGAAGAGGCAGATACAAATTAAGAAGCTCACCTGCAAACGATACTGCAAGTATTATCAAAAACTGTCTCAGATATTTCATGTCCTCCTCCTGATATGTTTATCTTTCCTCTATAAGTCTGTGAAGTTCCTGCACAGACTTCAGTTCACTTTCTTCACCGGCTGCAGCCTGCCTTATTCCCTCAGCTGTGGCCCTTGCTGCAGCTATCGTAGTTATATAAGGAATTCTTGACCGTATTGCCGCTTTTCTGATGTAGCTGTCGTCATGAATACTTCCTTTCTCGATAGGAGTATTGATTATGAGGTCAAGTTTCCCTTCTTCTATTGCATCCAGTATGTCCGGAGAACCCTCGAATATCTTGTTAATCTTCTCAGCTCTGATTCCTGCATCCACAATCTTCATATATGTTCTTCCCGTTGCCACAATACTAAAACCGATATCGCTGAACTTTCTTGCAATTTCCGCAGCTTCAGGCTTGTCTTTTTCGTTCAGGGAAATCAGAACAGTACCTTTTAGCGGAAGCGGAAGTCCTACTCCCTCCTGTGATTTGCAGAAGCTTTCACCGTATGTGTCTGCAAGTCCGAGAACTTCACCTGTGGACCTCATTTCAGGTCCGAGAACAGGGTCAACCTCCTGGAACATGTTGAACGGAAATGCTGCTTCCTTGACTCCGTAGTAAGGGATCTTCCTTTCACGAAGTGAAGGAACAGGAGAAGGCTTTCCTGTAAGCTCTGAAGTTATAATTTCTGTCGCAAGAGGAACCATTCTGATATCGCACACCTTAGATACCAGAGGAACTGTTCTTGATGCTCTTGGATTTGCCTCAAGAACATATACTTTGCCGTTTTCTATTGCGTACTGCATATTCATAAGGCCCTTTACATGCATTTCTTCTGCAATGAGTTTTGTGTATCTCCTTATGGTCCTGACATTCTCATCAGATATATGAACTGAAGGAATAACGCATGCAGAATCTCCCGAATGAACACCTGCAAGCTCTATATGCTCCATAACAGCCGGAACAAAAGCATGTTCTCCGTCACATACAGCATCAGCCTCACATTCCAGTGCGCTGTTTAAGAACCTGTCTATGAGAATCGGTCTGTCAGGTGTGACTCCTGCTGCAGCCTCCATATATTCGACCATCGATTCATCATCATAAACTACTTCCATTCCTCTTCCTCCGAGAACATATGACGGTCTTACCATTACAGGATATCCTATCTGGGCAGCAATCTTCTTCGCTTCATCAGCATTTACAGCCATTCCCGATTCAGGCATTGGAATTCCAAGCTTATCCATCATGGCTCTGAACTGGTCTCTATCCTCTGCCAGGTCAATAACAGACGGTGATGTTCCCAGAATTCTCACACCGTTTTTCTCAAGCTGCGCTGCAAGATTAAGCGGAGTCTGACCCCCGAACTGGGCTATAACACCGACAGGCTTTTCCTTTTCATGGATTGAAAGCACATCCTCAAGTGTCAGCGGTTCAAAGTAGAGCTTATCTGAAGTATCATAGTCAGTCGATACAGTCTCTGGATTGCAGTTAACAATGATAGTTTCAAATCCCATCCTTCGAAGAGCCATCGCTGCATGTACACAGCAGTAGTCAAATTCAATACCCTGACCTATTCTGTTGGGACCTCCGCCCAGAATCATTATCTTGTCTCTTTCACTGACCTCGTCATCATCTGTTCCATTGTATGTTGAATAGTAGTATGCGCTGTCTCTGGTTCCGCTTACATGAACCTTTTCCCACTTCTGCGTAATACCAAGTTCCTTTCTTCTCTCCCTGATTCTCTCTTCAGAAATATCTGCAAGTTCACTTATATATCTGTCGGAAAAACCGTTTCTCTTGGCACTTTCAAGTATTTCATCAGACGGCATTGTTCCCGGATGCGAAGATATTTCTTTCTCCTCTTCTGCAAGCGCCTTCATCTGTTCAAGGAAGTATCTCTTGATTTTTGTGATGTTTTCAATCTCATCGATGTCAGCACCCTTTCCGAGTGCAGTGTAGATATAGAAGTATCTTTCGCTTGACGGAGTTTTCAGTCTTTCGATAAGTTCTTCAACAGTAAGCTCATCGAAATTCTTCACATGTCCCAGTCCGTATCTTCCTGTTTCAAGAGATCTTACTGCCTTCTGGAAAGCCTCTCTGAAGTTCTTTCCGATACTCATTACCTCACCGACTGCTCTCATCTGAGTTCCGAGTCTGTCCTCAACTCCCTTGAATTTCTCAAAGGCCCATCTTGCAAACTTTATTACAACATAGTCTCCGTCAGGAACATATCTGTCAAGAGTGCCGTACTTTCCGCACTCTATCTCCTTTAGCGTAAGCCCCGCAGCCAGCATGGCTGACACATTGGCAATTGGAAATCCCGTAGCCTTGGATGCAAGCGCCGATGAGCGCGAGGTTCTGGGATTGATTTCTATAACTATAATTCTTCCGTCCTTCGGATTTCTTGCAAACTGTACATTTGTTCCGCCTATAACCTTTACATTGTCAACAATGGCATATGCCTGCCTCTGAAGCTCTTTCTGAACGTCTTCTGAGATTGTCAGCATCGGTGCAGAACAAAATGAGTCTCCTGTATGAACTCCGAGCGGATCTATATTCTCGATGAAACATACTGTAATCATATTGCCTTCAGAATCTCTTACTACTTCAAGTTCAAGTTCTTCCCAGCCGAGAACAGATTCCTCAACCAGAACCTGCCCTACAAGACTGGCCGCAAGACCTCTCTCACAGACAGTGCGAAGCTCCTCTTCATCGCTTACAAGTCCGCCGCCTGCACCGCCCATTGTGTATGCAGGTCTCAGCACAACCGGATATCCCAGTTTTTCAGCGATTGCAGCTGCTTCATCCACAGTGTATGCCACTTCACTTCTCGCCATCTGGATGCCAAGAGAATCCATAGTCTCCTTGAATCTGATTCTGTCCTCTCCTCTTTCTATTGCATCCACCTCTACACCGATAACCTTCACACCGTATTTGTCAAGTATTCCCTCGCTGTAAAGTTCCGAACATAAATTAAGTCCTGACTGGCCTCCCAAATTTGGTAAAAGCGCGTCCGGACGTTCTTTTGCAATAATCTGCTCAAGTCTTCTGACATTGAGCGGTTCAATATATGTTACATCTGCTGTTTCTGGATCTGTCATAATAGTTGCAGGGTTGGAATTCACCAGAACAATTTCATAACCCAGTCTGCGAAGCGCCTTGCATGCCTGAGTTCCGGAATAGTCAAATTCACAAGCCTGACCAATCACAATAGGACCTGAACCAATTATGAGTACCTTGCTGATATCTGTTCTTTTTCCCATTTTTGCCTCCTGTTATTTCTTCCGTCAAATTACCATCCTTTCGAGAATACCACATTGTATACATCAAATCAAGAAAAAAGTCATTATGAGGCGGCAAAAAACGGTGCCCTGACAGCACCGTAAATTATGCTATTTTTTCTTTTTGTGTCTTCGCTCAATATGAGCCCCGTTTGTCTCATACTTTGCGTTCTCATTGCGCTCGGCCCTCTTCCTGTCTCCCCTGATCTTAATGAAGAAAAGACCTGTATATGCAATACCCAGAATGACAAACAGAACAACAATATGCTTAAGCCTGCTCTCGGGTCCTACGACTCCCATTAATCTGAACATTATAAATGCACCGATCTGGAAGATCCAGAAATATACGAAATAGCTGATTAATCCTCCGACACCATTATTCTTCATAGATAATTCTCCTCATCTTGTTAATAAGCATATTATACACTTACAGTTCCTGATTGTGAAGTCTAACTTCCATGTGGGGATACGGTATTTCTATGCTCTCTCTGTCAAAAGCATTCTTTACATTCTCCTGGATATAGTAATATGTGTCCCAGTAGGCAGAGTTGTTTGTCCACACCTTGAAATCAACTGAAACACCGTTCTCACCGTGTGCAGATATTCCTATTACAGGTTCTCTGTCATGCAGAGTCAGAGGGCAGTTCTTCTCAACCTCAGCCAGAATCTCCTTGACACGGTCAAGATCAGAATCATATCCGACTTCAAACACACAGTCAACCCTTCTTATTCCCTGTCTGGAATAATTCGTCACAATTGAAGAAGTAACTGTTCCGTTCGGAATTATTACTGTCTTCTGGTCAACAGTTGTAATTACCGTATTCATTATATCAATATCCATAACCTGGCCTTCCGAATCACCTATCTTTATATACTCCTCTCTTCCGAAAGGTTTTGTAAGCAGAATAATAATTCCGCCTGCGACATTTGCAAGACTGTCCTTGAGCGCCAGTGCTATCGCAGCTCCAGCTGCCGAAAGCACAGCAACAAATGTAGTTGTATTGACATTCAGTTCCGAAAGCACAGCAACAACTATGAATATCCATCCGGCTATTCTCACAAGATTCGTTATGAATTTATGGAGGGCCGGATCTATGGAACTCTTCTTAAGACCTTTTCGGAGGATATGCATAATCAGCTTCAGCGCCAGAAAACCCAGCAGAAGAACCGCCGCTGCTGCAATTATACATGCAAACGAATCAAGCCCTGTTTTCTCAAGTAGTTTCTCAATCATTATTCGTAATGCCTTCCGCTTCTTCTTCTTTCAAGTTCGTTTAAAATCTTCTTTCTTATCCTGATATCATCCGGAACGATTTCAACAAGCTCATCGTCATTGATAAACTCGAGAGCCTCTTCAAGTGTAAACTCTCTGTGGGGTGAAAGTCTGATAGCCTCATCTGAACCTGCAGCTCTCATGTTAGTCGCCTTCTTGGCCTTGCACGGATTCACCACCATATCATCCGACCTTGAGTTCATTCCGACAATCATTCCCTCGTATACCCTGGTACCCGGCGCTATGAACATCTGCACTCTCTCGCCTATGTTAAACAGTGCGTACGGAGTCGAAACACCTGGCTCCTGGGCTATGGCAACCCCGTTTGTCCTCTGAGGAATATCTCCCTTGTAGTCGTCAAAACACTCGAACCGTCTTACCATCGTGCCTTCGCCTCTTGTATCGTTGATGAATTCGCTTCTGTATCCGAGAAGACCCCTTGTAGGAACCAGGAACTCAATCCTTGAGTAACCGTTTTCACCCGTCATCTGGGTCATCATTCCCTTTCGCATGTTAAGCTTGGAGATTACCGTACCTGCATATTCGTCAGGCACCGATACAACAACCTCTTCAATAGGTTCCTGCGGCTGTCCGTTCTCTCCCCTTCTCATGATAACTTCAGGTTTGGAAACTGCAAGTTCATATCCCTCTCTTCTCATGTTCTCAATCAGAATTGAAAGATGAAGTTCACCTCTTCCCGAAACCTTGAAACTGTCTGTCGAATCAGTAGGTTCAACAAGAAGACCGACATTAACTTCGAGTTCCTTTTCGAGTCTTTCCTTAAGATGTCTTGATGTTACATACTTTCCCGATTTGCCTGCAAACGGCGACTTGTTTACCATGAAATTCATAGAAAGAGTCGGTTCTTCTATCTTTATCATCTCCATCGGTTCAATACATGAAGGATCGCATACAGTCTCTCCAATCGATATATCTGATATGCCCGAAAGCACTACAATATCGCCTGCCTGAGCCTCCTTCACAGAAGTTCTCTTGAGTCCCTTGTATGTGAATACCTGATTAACCTTGGCATTTCTCACATTCCCCTCATCATCGGCAACAGCAACAGTCTGTGCCTCTGTGATAATTCCTCTTGTAATCCTTCCGATTCCAAGTCTTCCTATATAGTCATCATATCCAAGTGATGAAATCTGTAGCTGAAGAGGTTCCGCTGTCCTGTCAGGATACACATCGCAGTGTTCCAGTATTGTCTCAAACAGCGGTGCAATTGAAAGCCCCGCAGGTCTGTTTCCGTTCGGGTTCTTTCTTATCTTGTTATTCCCCGCTCCTATCTCAATACCTTCCACATCAACAGGCTCCCTTACAACAATTCCCTGTCTTGCTATTCCGTAAAGTATCGGAAAATCCAGCTGCTCATCACTTGCTTCAAGATCCATGAACAGTTCGTATACCTCGTCCACCACTTCATCGATTCTCTTGTCTTTTTTGTCAATCTTGTTTATGAGGAGAATAGGATTAATTCCCTGTTCCAGTGACTTCTTGAGTACAAATCTTGTCTGCGGCATAGGCCCCTCAGATGAATCCACAAGAAGTATTACAGTATCAACAGTCTTCATGATACGCTCAACTTCAGATGAGAAATCCGCATGCCCCGGAGTATCAACTATATTTATCTTCACATCCTTGTACATAACCGAGCAGTTCTTTGAATAGATTGTGATGCCTCTTTCTCTTTCGATATCATCAGAGTCCATCACACATTCAACCACTTCCTCATTTTCTCTGAATACGCCGCTCTGATTCAAAAACGCATCAACAAGTGTTGATTTGCCGGCGTCTACGTGGGCGATTACCGCTATATTGATTATCTTATCTCTCGCCATAAATACTGCCTTCTTTCTTTTCTTACTTAACCGAATTATTATACCACACATGACTGACGATGCAAATACAAAAACGCACCATCAAAATATACAATCACATATTGTCAATCCCTCTGACGTAATATATACTCGTTTTGAGGTGAAAAAGATGACATTAAGCGAAACACTCACATCAGTATATGAAAACAGAAACCTGATCAAGGCTGTATTCAGCAGCAGAAGAAAAAAATCCGAAGAATGCAGAAAAGTTACGGTAAAGCCTCTTCTGATTAAAGGGGAATACATATATCAGGCTGAATATACCTACGAAAAAAAGGTCATACACAAAAACTTTCCGGAAGATGAATTCCCCATTTTCTGTGAAAGCCTTATTGACACGTACAGGCAGGCCTACATATTCACAGAGTCCGAGGAGATTCAGATACTTGCGTCAAAACCCGGCAACCCCAGAATACGCACCAGAAAAACCGAAGTCAGAAAAGCAGATCTTTCCCACAACAGGGACAGAAACTACCTGATTGCAGAAGGAATCCCGTGTGACTTTCTAATACATCTTGGTGTAATGACAAAAGACGGACAGGTAAAGCACAGACACTACAGCAAATTCAGGCAGATAAACCGTTTCCTTGAAACAGTTGATGATGTATATGACAGGCTTCCAAATGACAGACCTGTAAAGATAATAGACTTCGGCTGCGGTAAATCATATCTCACATTTGCCCTTTATTACTATCTTCATATTCTCAGGGGAAGGGATGTGGAAATAACGGGGCTTGATCTCAAGGAAGATGTAATAGATTTCTGCAGCAGAACTGCCTGCGAACTTGGATATGACGGTCTGAGTTTCCTTATGGGAGACATTGCCGACTATAAAGATGACAGTGCTGACATGGTTGTAACTCTTCACGCATGCGACACTGCGACTGACTTCGCTCTCATCAATGCCGTAAAATGGAATACTAAAGTGATTCTTTCCGTTCCATGCTGCCAGCATGAACTTTTTAGTCAGATTGAAAACGAAGTAATGAATCCTATGCTGAGACACGGAATCATACGGGACAAGTTCACAGAACTCCTTACAGACGGTCTGAGGGCCCTCAAGCTGGAGGAGATGGGATACAGAGTTGATATGATTGAATTTACAAGCCAGGAGCATACTGCAAAGAATATAATGATGAGAGCTGTGAAGGGCATGCCTTACAAAAAGAAAATGATTCAGGCGGGCAGAGAATACGAGGCCCTCAAGGAGGCTTTCGGCGTACATCCTGCCATAGACCTGATGAGAAAGGAATAGCATCATGAAAAGAAATCTTCCGGTTATTCTTTCTTTCCTTATTTCTCTGCTGTGTGCAGGCTGCACCTCAGGTCCCGGATATACATCCATATCCCAGGATGAAGCTGTACAGATGATGAAAGATGGCAATGCGGTAATCCTGGATGTCAGAACAATTGATGAATACAATGAGCTTCATATAAGAGGCGCCATATGCATTCCGGTCGATACTATAGATGAGAGCATCTCAGATTTCCTTCCTGATACCGGACAGGTGATTCTGGTATACTGCAGAAGCGGTAACAGGAGCAGGCAGGCTTCAGAAAAGCTTGCTGCACTCGGATATACAAATGTTTATGAATTTGGAGGTATTAACACCTGGAAAGGTGAAACAGAATAATCTTAAAGGACGCTATCACGGCGTCCTTTTTTGCGTAAAAAGGGACTTCAAACTAATGAAGTCCACTAATCTTCCTTATTTGTTTAAAGCCTTCTTTGCAGCGTCGCAAAGAGCTGTAAATGCCGGAGCATCATTGATAGCTACTTCTGAAAGCATCTTTCTGTTCATTTCGATGCCTGCTACCTTTAATCCGTGGATTAACTGGCTGTATGAAATACCATTCAGTCTTGCAGCCGCATTGATTCTTGCAATCCAAAGCTGTCTGTATTCTCTCTTCTTTAACTTTCTGCCTGCATAAGCTGATCTTAAAGCTCTCATTACAGCCGGTTTAGCTGCCTTGTACTGCTTTGACTTTGCGCCGTAATATCCCTTAGCCTGCTTTAATACTTTTTTATGTCTCTTATGTGCGTTAACACCCTTCTTAACTCTTGCCATGTGTATATTCCTCCTTATTTACCCATTGATCTTAACATTCTCTTAAGATCTGCACTTGTAAGTGTAGTTGATTTACGTAATCCTCTTTTTCTCTTAGGGCTTTTCTTGGTAAGGATGTGGCTCTTGTATGCCTTGTTTCTCTTAACTTTTCCTGAGCCTGTAAGCTTCATTCTCTTCATTGCGCCTCTATGAGACTTCATCTTATTCTTAGCCATTATAGTGATTCCTCCTATGTCAACATGTGTTTTTAAACTATTTATCGTTCTTGGGTACAAGTACCATTGAAAGGTTTCTGCCCTCGAAAACAGGCTTCTTTTCCACTGAAGCAATATCTTCAAGTTCTGCGGCAAACATCTCCATAACCTTAAGGCCTTTATCCTTGTATGCTGCTTCTCTTCCTCTGAAACGAAGACTCACCTTTACTCTGTCTCCGCTCTTTAAGAATTTGCCTGCAGTCTTAGCCTTTACCTGTACATCATGCTCTTCTATAAAAGTGCTGAGCCTTATTTCCTTAACCTGAGTAACCTTCTGGTTCTTCTTGGCTTCCTTTTCCTTTTTCTGAAGTTCATATCTGTACTTGCCGTAATCGAGTATCTTACATACAGGCGGGTTTGCCTTTGGTGCTATGCAGACAAGATCAAGTTCCTTCTTCTCAGAAAGTTCAAGTGCCTCGTCTCTTGACATTATTCCAAGCTGCTCGCCGTCATCTGCTATTACTCTCAGCTCCTTAAAACGAATCTCTTCGTTGATAAGTGCTTCTTTCGATTCCCTGCTAATGTTCGTATACCTCCTGTGTAAAAATAGAAATAGCGGACACAAAAGTATCCGCTATCTGTATTTACAAGCAAATATCTTAACCATACAGGCTTAATTGCCGGCAGGTGAGAAGCGGATAACTTCTTCTTCATACCCATATAACATATCATACGAAACCATCCGCGTCAAGCATAAAATCAGTTATTTATCTGAATATCCACATGCAAAATCTCTGAAAACCCTTGCCAGATATGTTAAATGTTCACCTTTTTTTGTAACTGCATATATTCTGGTTTCCACCTTTGGTGACAACTCTGCAGCAGAAATATCCATCGCATAGTTTCTGAGTGTAGTATCCCTTACAAATCCAACACCAAAACCTTTTTCCACAAGTGAGAGCATAGCACTTCCCTCATAGAAATTGTATCTTATATCCGCCCGGTCTTTCCATTCTCCCAGTATCTGGTCAAGTATTCCCTCACACCCCTTGAATTCCGAAATTACAGGATACCTTATACATTCTTCTATCGATACTCTCTTTCTTTTCGCCAGCGGATGATCTGATGAGAAGACCGCATAAATACTGTTGACCGCAAAAGGAATGCAGTCAAACTCCAAACAGTACGGCTCAGGCAAAAATCCAAGCCCTGCCCTTCCGTCCCGCAGCACATCACATATTTCATCATAAGTGCCGTTGAACAGGTCAAATTCAACATCCGGATATACAGCCTGAAAATCTCTCATAAGGCGCGGCATATACTCGGTAATCATTCCCGTAAACACCGCAACCCTGAGAACGCCCCTCACATCATTATTGATAGCGCTTATCTTCTCCCGAAGCCCTGACTTCATGCTTACTATTCTCCTGATTTCCGGCAGTATTTCCTTTGCATTTTCAGTCAGAGCAACTCCGGTCTTGCTCCTTACAAATACCGGAAACCCTGTCTCCTTCTCCAGTGCAGCTATTGCATGACTGACTCCCGACTGAGTATAGTTCAGTATCTGTGCAGCCCTTGTTATATTTCCTGTTTCAGCCACCTTTAAAAATATCTCGTAATTATCCATATCCATTACATTTCCTAATGATAATCATTACAAACATTCTCTTTTTAAATATACAGCCATATTATAATATATTAAATGAATAAAAACAAGGAGGCTGTGAATTGGCTAGGCTGGATAAGACATTTACATCAAAAGATATATTCGCTCTCGCGTTCGGCACTATGGTAGGATGGAGCTGGATTATGCTTTCCGGCATCTGGGCAAACAATGCAGGAATGCTTGGTGCGGTAATAGCTTTTGCTGCAGGTGCGGTGATGTGCATATTCGTAGGACTTGCCTATGCGGAACTGACCCCCGCACTTCCATACACCGGCGGCAGCGTGGTATATTCGTTCAAGGCCATGGGCTACTGGCCGTCAGTTATCGCAGGACTCGCAGCATGCTTTTCATATATCGGAATAATCGCACTTGAAGGGCCTGCATTTGCAACTGCAATAGACTATATTATAAAAATACCGAGAATAGGTTATCTGTGGACCGTATGCGGTTTCGATGTATATGTTTCATGGGCCCTTATAGGCACTGCAGGCGCTGTTGTTTTAACATGGGTAAACATCAGGGGTGCCAGCATGACTGCAGTATTTCAAAAGACTGCAAACTTCGGAAAAATCGGAGTAGGTGTACTGTTCGTTTTCGGCGGTCTTATGCACGGAAACACAGAATATGTCACACCTCTTTTCACCGACGGAAAAGGGTTCATTGCAACACTTGTAATGGTTCCTGCCATGTTTGTCGGATTCGATGTGATACCGCAAAGTGCCGGAGAGATGAACATCTCGCCGAAGAAAATCCCGAGACTTCTCATCATTTCCATACTGGCATCGGCGGCATGGTATATTCTTATGATATTTGCAACCTGCATCTCCGCACCGCTTGATGTGAGACTTACCGGTGAAATTCCCGTTGCCGATGCAATGGCTTATGCATTCGGCGGAATGTTCTGGGGCAAGGTCTGCATAATAGGGGCTCTATGCGGAATAATTACTGCATGGAACGGATTCATTTTTGCCTGTGCAAGATGCCTTTATGCGATGTCCAACGCCAGAATGCTTCCGGCGTTCCTGGGAAAACTCCATCCGAAATACAACACTCCATACATTGCTGTATTAATCAGCGGAGTTATATCTGCAGCGTCGTGTTTCATGGGCAAAGAAGCCATTTCATGGTTTGTGAATGCAAGTTCTTTCGGTGTTATCATACTGTATATTATGGATGTGCTTGCACTCATATTCCTTCGCAGAAAATATCCTGAAATAAAAAGACCGTATATGATAAAAAGATTCACTCCTGTTGCTTTAGCGGCAATAATTGCAGTTGTCGCTTTTGGAGCACTTTATATGCCTTTTGGTCCAAGCGCACTCAGTGCCATCGAATGGAGTTTTGCTGTAGTGTGGTTTGCTGCAGGCTTCATACTTGCCTTATGGTGCAGATTCAGATACAAGGATGTGACAATGGAAGAAAGAGAAAATGCACTGATTAATATGTAAACAACGGACCCTTTCGGGTCCGTGTTATATTATCTTTCAATCTTTATATCGTCAAAGCAGTCGAATGTTGCGAAGTAGTCTTCCGGCGTTTCTGCCCTTCTTATAAGTTTTACACTTCCGTCTTCCTGAAGGAGAAGTTCTGCGGAGCGAAGCTTTCCGTTATAGTTGTATCCCATGGAGAATCCATGTGCTCCTGAATCATGTATTACAAGGTAATCTCCCATGTCTATCTTAGGAAGCTTTCTGTCAACAGCGAATTTGTCGCAGTTCTCGCACAGCGATCCTGTAATGTCATATACATGGTCGCATGGAGCATCTTCCTTGCCCAGAACAGTAATATGATGATAAGCTCCATATATCGCCGGTCTCATAAGGTTTGCAGCACATGCGTCAACACCAATATATTCCTTGTGGGTATGTTTTTCATGTATTGCCTCTGTTACAACACATCCGTAAGGTCCGAGCATGAATCTTCCCATTTCACAGTAGATTGCAACATCATCCATACCTGCCGGAGCAAGAACTTCTTCATAAGCCTTTCTTACGCCCTCTCCGATTACCGATATATCGTTTGGTTCCTGGTCAGGTGAATAAGGAATGCCCACACCTCCGGAAAGATTTACAAATGTGAAATGACAGCCTGTTTCTTTTGAAATTTCTACTATAAGTTCAAAAAGCTGTCTTGCAAGTACAGGGTAGTACTCGTTTGTTACTGTATTGGATGCAAGAAACGCATGGATACCGAAATTCTTTGCTCCCTTTTCCTTAAGAACTCTGTATGCTTCCCTGATCTGCTCTGTTGTCATTCCGTACTTTGCATCTCCGGGATTGTCCATGATTCCGTTTGAAAGTTCAAATACTCCGCCGGGATTGTATCTGCATGAAATTGTTTCAGGAATATGTCCTATAGTCTTTTCGAGGAAGTCTATGTGTGTGAAATCATCAAGATTTATAATCGCACCCATTTCATCTGCATATGCGAATTCCTCTGCCGGAGTGTCATTGGATGAGAACATTATGTGCTCTCCGTCAAATCCGCAAGATTTTGAAAGCATTAACTCTGTATATGATGAGCAGTCGCATCCGAAATCATACTCCTGAAGTATCTTAAGTATATACGGATTAGGTGTCGCCTTGACAGCAAAGTATTCTCTGAACCCTTTATTCCACGAAAATGCATCCTTTACCCTCTGTGCATTCTCTCTGATTCCCTTCTCATCATAAAGATGAAACGGTGTAGGATAAGTCTTTACTATCTCCTCCACCTGCTCCTTTTTTACAAATGGTATCTTTTTCATATTATGTCTCCTTCATATAAATATCACTGTTTAATAAATCCTGCTCCTTCTGTAGCAGATATATTATCGTCTGAATCTATAAATACCGCCTCGACTCCATCGATGGAATCAACTATGCTCATTCCCTCTTCAACTCCCAGTGCAAGACACATGGTCGAAAGCGCATCGCAGTCAACTGACATTCCAGCCTTTGCAATTATAGTTACCGATTCCACTCCGGATTCTACCGGATATCCTGTGCCGGTATCCAGAATGTGATGGTATGTTCTTCCGTCCTTTTCGAAGCATCTTTCATATATGCCGGAAGTTACAAGGGTTACATCCTCGCCCTCTATATATCCGACTATTTCAGAACGGTCACTGTAAGGTCTTTCTATTCCTACCCTGAACGGCTCCCTGCCGTTTTTACTGCCTATTACCGCAATGTTTCCGCCAAGGTTTACAACGCCGCTCTCGACACCTTCCTCTCTGAGGTAATCGCATACTCTGTCACAGATATATCCTTTGGCTATTCCGCCAAGGTCAATCTCAGTTTCAGGATCCAGAAGTGTCACCTCAGTTCCCTCCACTTTTATTTTCGTATAGTCAACATGCGAAACAGCCTCCGAAAGTTTCTCCTTCGACGGAACTTCAGGATTTTCAGAATGAAAATCCCACAAATCCGACACCTTTCCGATGGTAATGTCAAACCTTCCGCCTGAAATATCTCCGTAATATATCCCCTTCTCAATCACTTCTGCAGTTTCAGGAGACACCGTAACCGGTGCTCCTCCGCTGTGATTGATTTTCCATATATCACTTTCCTCTACTGTCTTGGACAGAAGTTTTTCGTAGTCGCTGCACAAAGAGAATGCTCCCTGGATAATCCTGCCTGCCTCCTCTTCTTCCATTGAATATATATCTATCTGGCATATAGTATCCAGATAATAGCTTGTTTTTGACACTGGCCCTTCACTGCCGCAGCCTGTTTGTGATATAATCAGTGCTGACAGTAAAATAACAGTCAATAATAATTTCTTGATTTTTTTCATAATAATCAGTTTAAGGAAAAATACATGCTTGGAATAAAAAAAGCCGATATTATCCTGTGCCTTGCCATCATCGCTGCCGGAATAATTCTAACCCTCATTATAGGGTTTGCAGGCAGCAGCGGCACTAAAGTGGTAATAACTGCAGGCGGCTCTCTATACGGCATATACGATCTTGACGAAGACCGCGAAATCACCATAAAACAGGGCAGCCACATAAATAAGGTTACCATAAAAGACAGTACTGTTTCAATGGTTTTTTCCGACTGCCCAAATCAGATATGTGTCAGTCACAAATCGATATCAAAAACTAACGAATCCATAACATGTCTTCCGAACAAAGTGATGGTCACCATTGAAGGAGACCGGGAAGGAGGATATGATGCAGTATCGGGATAAAACAAGAAGACTGACTCTGAGCGCAATTCTTGTGACCCTTGCGATGATATTCTCATACATCGAATTCCTTGTTCCCATAAGCATCGGAATACCCGGAATCAAGCTTGGATTTGCAAACCTTGTCATCGTAATAGCTCTTTACTGTCTCGATGCGAGATATGCCTTTGCCATAAACATTGTACGAATTATTCTCAACGGTCTGATGTTTACAGGCGTATTCGCTATGACATATGCCCTTGCCGGAGGTCTTTTAAGCCTTCTGACAATGTGTCTCCTGAAGAAAACCGGCCGTTTCTCAATGATAGGTGTATCAATGGCAGGCGGGGTGGCTCACAACCTGGGTCAGCTTATCATAGCTTCCCTTATGGTGGAGAATATTAAAATGTTTCTGTACTTTCCTGTGCTTCTGTTTTCAGGGCTCATCACAGGAATCCTCATCGGAACAGCAGCTTCTGTTCTGTACTCCAGTATCCCTGACAGGCTTTTCAGAAACTGAAAACCACGATTCTGTTTCGTGGTTTTTTGTGCCTGTTTAAAATCCCCAGCCCATGCCTCTTTCGATTGCTTCCTCTTCGGACATGTTTCTTGTAGGACCATAGCCTTTAATTGTAAGTGTCTCCTTGAGAATCTGTACGGCAGTCTCATACTGTTTCGTGTATTTTCCTGTATATGTTCCCGCAGATGAAAAGAATGTCGGCTCAACAGGATTATTTCTTATCTCCTCCAGTTCCTCCGGCGAGCCTCCCCTGAACAGCAGCATATCCATGATAGGCTCTGATGTTACTTCGCATATTATTCTTCTGCTTAGCGCATCTATCCATTCACATGTAATGAAAACACTTCTGCCGTCTTCCTCAATTTCAACTTCACTAACAACACACAGATTAGTTGCATTTGAATCTGCAAGTCCCTCAACAATGATGGAATCGCATCTTCTGTTAATTTCTTTTATCATTGTCTTTTCCTCTTCAAAAAAATATTCCATCTGTATTATAGTAACTTCCGGACAAAAATTCAATAAAACCCTTTCATGTGGCGAAAGGGTTTTCTGATACTATGCCGCTTTTGATTTCTTTTCTTCGATACTTGAAACGATGATTGAGCATGAAGCATCTCCGATAATATTAACAGTTGTCCTGCCCATATCGAAGATTCTGTCAACGCCGGCTACAAGAGCAATTCCCTCAACCGGAAGACCCACAGACTGAAGCACCATCGCAAGCATAATCATGCCTGCACCCGGAACACCTGCAGTACCTATCGATGCCAGTGTAGCTGTAAGAACAATAGTAACCATCTGTCCGAAATCAAGATCTATTCCAAAACAGGATGCTATAAATATCGAACACACACCCTGGTATATTGCTGTTCCGTCCATGTTGATGGTAGCTCCGAGAGGAAGTACAAATGAAGTGACTTCCCTTGATGCTCCAAGTCTTTCTACACATTCCATATTGATTGGAAGTGTACCGACCGAGGATGCACTAGAAAATGCAAACATGATTGCAGGCAGCATCTCCTTAAAGAACTTAACAGGGCTGAGCCCGCCTAAAGTTCTTACAGTCAATGAGTAAACTACCGCTGCATGAACAATGTAGCAGATATATGCAGCAAGAAGCACCATTGCAAGAGAGCCTAAAACTGCCGGGCCATTGACTGCCACAACCGGGCAGAGAAGGCAGAACACACCAACAGGTGACAGCTTAATAATCATATCCATGCATTTCATGAAAACAAGGTTGAGCTTTTCTACTCCGGTTACAACTTCTTTAGCCCTGTCACCCACAAGGATAATCGCAAACCCTATAAGCAGGGCCATTACTATTACCTGAAGCATGTTGGCATCTGACATAGGTGTTATGAAGTTTGATGGGAATATATTCACTATAGTGTCCATAAACGGTGTCGGTTCAGCAGCCTCATACTCAAGGTCTGTTGTTGACAGAACTGGGAAGAATCCCTTAAAAAGATTCGCACCGGCAAGTCCTATTGTAATTGCACACGCTGTGGTGCACAGATAATATACGATTGTCTTGATTCCGATTGATCCGACCTTGCGTATATCCTGCATTGAAATGATACCGCTCATTATTGAGAAAAGCACAACGGGAACAACTATGAACTTGATCAGGTTAAGGAATATTGTGCCGAAAGGCTTGATATAGCTTTCAGCGAATTCCCCGTGACTTGTCATTAAAAGACCAACTATTACCGCCAGTACAAGAGCTATAAATATCTGTGCTGCAAGAGAGAGTTTTTTCTTCTCTTTCATAATTCTTTTCCTCCTTAAAACACTGCACAAAATATACGGCACAAAACCGCACAATGCTCATATTATCCGAAACAGCAAGATATTGCAAGGGTTTTGGCAAATGCATATTGTATCCAAAACAAATCTGTATCCATTTTGGAAAGGTAACATAGAATTCATCATTACATAGTATATTCCAACAAAAAAGAGGCGGAATAACCGCCTCTTCAATGAGTCAAATATTAAGCTTCTGCAGGTGCTTCTGCCTTTGGTGCAGCAGGCTTTGCAACAGGTTTTCTGACTCTCATATTTATGATTGCTCCTGTTGGGCATTCCTTAGCACAAAGACCGCAGTTCTTGCACTTTTCAGGATCGATCTTAGCAAGGTTGTTTTCAACTGTAATTGCCTCGAACTTACATACCTTCTGACACTTCATACATCCGATACATCCGTTTGTACAAACCTTTCTTGTAGCCGCTCCCTTAGCCTTTGAGCTGCACTGTACAGTAACAAGATTCTTCTTAGGAAGAAGTTCAATTATACCGTGAGGACATGCCTTTGCACACATTCCGCATGCAACGCAGCTCTCTCTGTCCACTACTGCAACTCCGTTGCAGACCTGAATTGCATTGTACTGACAAACGCTTGCGCAGTCTCCAAGTCCGATACATCCGTAATGGCATGCATTCATTCCATCATAGAACATTTTTGCAGCCTTGCATGTTTTGATTGTATCCCACTCATATATCTGGCCGCATGCGTCACAGTTGCCGTTACATAATACAGCTGCAACCTTCGGTTCTGCTGTTTCAGCTTCAACGCCGAGAACTTCAGCAAGCTTTGCTGCCACTTCGGCACCGCCTACAGGACACATTGCTGTGCTCATTGTATGATCTGCTCCAAGTGCGTTTGCATAGTCATCACAGCCTGCAAATCCGCATGCTCCGCAGTTTGCACCGGGAAGTTCTGCTCTTAATCTGGCAACTGTCTCATCAACAGGAACGAAGAAAATCTTTGCTGCGACAGTAAGAATAACTGCAAGAACAAGACCTATTAAAACAACCAGTACTACCGGCGTAATTATACTACCCATGTCTTACCTCCTATCCTACCAGACCGCTGAATCCCATGAATGAAAGGGCCAGTATTGAAGCGCTAACTAATACAATTGGAACACCCTGGAAAGGTTTAGGAATCTTGTCGTTGCCTTCAAGCTTCGATCTCATACCTGAGAAGATTACCATTGCAAGAAGGAAACCGATACCTGTTCCAAGAGCGTTGAATAATGACTGTACATATGTGTATCCATAGTCGATGTTGTTGATTGTAACACCAAGTACTGCACAGTTTGTAGTGATAAGAGGAAGATATACACCAAGACTCTTGTGAAGAGCAGGTATGAACTTCTTTAAGATAAGTTCTACAAGCTGTACAAGTGCTGCTATTACAAGGATAAATACTACAGTCTGAAGATATCCGATTTCAAATCTGTTTAACAGCTGCTGAATCGGCCATGTTGCTGCAGTAGCAAGTACCATTACGAAAATTACTGCTGCGCCCATACCTACGGCTGAGTCTAGTTTCTTGGAAACTCCAAGGAAAGGACAGATACCAAGGAACTGAGCCAGGATGCAGTTATTTACCAAGATTACTGATAATAATATTGTAAGTATTCCCATTATGCTTCAGCTCCTTCCTGTTCACATTTTTCCTGAGTGCAGATGTTCTTCATTGAGCATCCCGCACATCCGAATTCAGTCTTTTTAATTGCCTTGCCTCCTGAGAAATGATTGATTGCAGCTATAAGGCACGCATATACGAAGAATCCGCCCGGTGCAAGCGCAATGATCATAAGAGGGTTCTCAACCATAAAATTGCAGATAGGGTGACCGAAGAAGGTACCTGCACCTATAATTTCTCTGATAAGACCCATTACTCCAAGTGCAAGAGTAAAACCGATACCCATTCCAAGTCCGTCTAAAGCTGAATCGATGACATTGTTCTTGCTTGCGAACATTTCCGCTCTTCCAAGAATGATACAGTTTACTACAATCAGTGGAATGAATATACCAAGTGATTCATAAAGTGATGGAACGAACGCCTGAAGAAGGAACTGCACTACAGTTACGAATCCTGCGATTACTACGATGTAGCACGGAATTCTTACCTTGTCAGGAATAACGTTCTTCAGTATTGATATTACAATATTTGAGCAAAGCAGTACAGCTGTAGCTGCAATACCCATACCTAAACCGTTGATTGCTGAACTTGTTGTTGCCAGTGTAGGACAAGTACCAAGTAACAGAACAAGAACGGGGTTCTCTTTAATTATACCCTTTGTTAAGATGCCCAGTTTATTTCCCATTATTTAGCACCTCCGTTAATAGCCTGATACTGCTGTAACGCTTCGTAGATTCCGTAGTGTACAGCATTTGATGAAATTGAAGCTCCGGAAACGTATGTTATGCCGTTTCCTGTCTTTGATTCATCCTTTGCTCCGATGCAGTTAAGCTCGGTAACTCCAACGTACTGCTTAAGGTATCCCGGCTCGTGCGCCTTAGTACCAAGTCCTGCAGTATCTGAATGCTTTGTTACAACAACCCCTGTTATTGCGCCGTTCTGGTCAATACCGATCATTTCAGTCAGGGCACCGCCGAATGACTTTGTAACAGCAGTTACAACCATGCCTGCACCATTATCTGCCTGATATACATCCTGAATGTATACTTTGCCGTCTTCTGTTGCAAGCAGTTCTCCTGTGTATTCAGTGAAAGCATCACCGTCAGGAAGTAATTCTATTCTGTTAGCATCTGCTGCAGCCTTGTCGTTTGCTTCTATTACAGGTGCCGTTACATTATTTGTAAGTGCAAGTGCAAGCGTGATAACAAGACAGATTGCCACAAGTACTACTACAGGTGCTATATATTCTTTAAAAGTACTGTTCTTGCCTTCCATTATTTAGCACCTTCTTTCTTTTCATATTTCTTGATCTGCATCTTTACTGCAAGAGTATCGATAAGCGGAGTAAGAATGTTCATTAACAGTATCGAGAATGAAACACCTTCAGGATATGCACCGAACAGTCTGATAATCATAGTGATAAGTCCGCATCCGATACCGAAGATTACTTTTCCAAGAGGAAGCTGCGGTGTTGTTACATAGTCTGTCGCCATGAAAATTGCACCAAGCATAACGCCGCCTGCAAGGATGTGGAATAATGCCATTCCAAGAACTGATGCATCGCCTGCTGATTCCGGAACGCCTGCTGCAGCATAGTAGATTGCAGCAAATACGAATACTGTTCCGATGAAGCAGCAAGGAATGATAGGTGAAATAATCTTCTTCCATACAAGGAATGCTCCTCCGATTATAAGAGCGACTGCACTTACTTCACCCATTGAACCGCCTACTGTACCAAGGAACAGTGACATGTTTGAAGGAAGCTCTGCTCCGCCTTCTGCAAGGATGCCAAGAGGTGTTGCACCTGTTACAACGTCAGCTGTCTGCTGAGCTCTAGGAAGAGGCCATGTAGTCATCTGAGTCGCAAATGAGATGAATAAAACAACTCTTGCTGTGATTGCAGGGTTTACAAGGTTCTTTCCAAGACCGCCGAACAGCTGCTTGATAACAACGATAGCGATAAAGCAGCCTACTACAGCAATCCATACAGGAAGACCTGAAGGAACGTTGAATGCTATAAGAAGTCCAGTCAGTGCGGCACTGAAGTCCATAACAGTCTGTTCTCTGTGCATAAGTATGTTCCATAATGCTTCGAAGACCATTGAGGCAGCAACACATACCACTGCAAGTACAAGTACTCTTGGTCCGAATACGAAAGTACTTACTGCCAGTGCAGGAATAAGAGCCCCTATAACCATGAGCATTGTCTTCTGTGTATCTACAGCAGTATGAATATGAGGACCCTGTCCTACTAATAGATTAGTATTGTAATTCTTATCCATTTTAGTTTCCAGCCTCCTTTACAAGTCCCTTGCTAAGCTTGTGCATGAATACAAGAGGTCTGTGAGCCGGACAGATGAATGAGCAGCTTCCGCATTCCATACACTGCATAACTCTTATCTCTTTAAGTCTGTCGACATCCTTTTTGCTGTATGCGTCAGCAAGCAATGACGGCATAAGTTCTGCAGGACATACCGAATGGCATCTTCCGCAGTTGATACAAGCTGTCTCTACAGGGAAATTACCCATTTCTTCCGAGAACGCAAGGATTGCACTGTTGTACTTAACGATACCTACTGCATCTGATGCGATTGTTCTTCCCATCATAGGTCCGCCGAGAATTATCTTCCTTACAGGCTTTGAATATCCGCCGCAGAACTGAACTATATCATATACAGTAGTTCCGATAGGAGCCTTTACGTTCTTAGGTTCTGCAACTGCATCGCCGTCAACTGTTACAGTCTTGAGCACGTAAGGCATGCCTGTCTGAAGGTATGCTCCAACTGCAGCAACTGTAGTAACATTTGAAAGAATGATACCAAGCTGTGCAGGAAGTACTCCGGCATTCATAGTCTTGCCTGTTATTTCATATACAAGAACTCTTTCAGCTCCCTTAGGATATCTTGACTGAAGAGTAAATGTATGCATTCTGTCGCTTAAGCCCTTTTCGCTGAAAAGCTTATCAAGATGAGCGATTGCCTCAGGCTTGTTTTCTTCTATTCCTACATAAGCCTGATCAAGTTCAAGCCACTTCATAATCTGCTCCATGCCGTAGATGAGATTTTCCGCATCTTCAAGCATAGTTCTGTTGTCACATGTTATAAACGGTTCACATTCTGCCGCATTTATAATAAGTGTGTGACATTCGTCCAGATTCTGCGGGTTGTACTTGACATGTGTCGGGAACGATGCTCCTCCAAGGCCGACAACTCCGCTGTCTCTTACTGCCTTGACAAAGTCAGCGTGGCTGTTTACTTCAGGAATCTTAAGTCCGTCCCAGACTTCCTGCTTTTTGTCAGTTTCGATAACGATAACCTGTTCTTCGCCGCCCATTCCGCCGCGCTGTGTTTCGATTGCTTTAACAACCCCTGAAACACTTGAGTGAATAGGAGCACTGATGAATGCATCAACATCACCGATAGGCTGTCCAACCTTTACCTCATCGCCTTTGCCGACAAGAGGCTGACAGTGCTTACCGATGTTGTGAGACATTGAAATCCTTACTTCATCAGGAATCGGCATCGCAACTGTAGCGCAATCAGCCGTATGTTTGTAATGCGGTGTCTTTGCGCTGTTCAAATGCTTCTTTTGACTCATTTTCTAGTAAAACCTTCCTTTCTACTTTTTAGAGTAGCTATTAATGTTTCAGACCAACCATTAAGCCTGATAAATAACAGTTATTACATTCCCGCAAGGGGAAACTGCTAAAGCTGTATGCCTCCGGGCAACAAATTAGATTATATCAGAATTCATCAGTGTTTTACACAATATATCCAAGATTTAAAATAAATTTATTACTGATATAAACAGACTGCAGCCTGATAAAAAACTCCGAACATTCAATCTGAATGTTCACATAAGCATACATATTTATCATACCAGTATACATCCTTCCATTAAAGCCTCCCCGGGGGTTATTTAGAATGCATATTCAATGCCCGAAATCAGATCTTCCACGTATTTTCTATCCCTGTATCGATGAGGAAAATCCCTGTCAGATTTTAGGGTATTTACCTTAAGGTAAACTACCGCAAATTAGTTACTAATTTAACAAAGTCGCCTCTATGTATAATTGATAAAAAAATAACAATATTTATGCATCGGTTTCCATGCCGTTACTTGTTAAAAAAAACACAAAGATTCGTCTCTTTTTTTATGGCAGATTTTTGCATAAAACATCAAAAAACATTGAAATTTACACATTTTCATCACATTTATTCAACTGTTTCCTCCTTGTATGCCGGTGTGGAATATCCCGTGTAATGTATACATTAAAATTTGCAAAAAAAACACTTGATTTTGCATAGATATGGTTCTATCATTTAATTAACAAGTTACAAACTTGTTATTTTAATACAAGAAATCATTTTTTAAGGAGGATAAATTAATGGCAAAAATGAACGAACACGATTATGTGGCTATGCTTGTTGAGAAGGCTAGAGCCGCTCAGAAAGTAGCTGCAAACTTCACACAGGAAGACTGCGACTTACTTACAGCAGCAGTTGCATACGGTCTTACCAAAGGTGATGACGCTTTAAAATACGGCGAAATGCTTGTTGAAGAATCAGGAATGGGAATCGCAACAGACAAGCAGGCTAAGATGTACGGTAAAATCTGGGGTTCATATGTTCAGATGAAAGACGGCAAGTCAGTTGGTATGATTGACGACAACCCTGCTACAGGAATGCAGTGCTATGCAAAGCCAATGGGCGTAGTTGCCGGTATCATGCCTGTTACAAACGGCGAGGCAACTCCTGTTGTTAAGGCAAACATGGCTCTCAAGACAAGAAACGCTATCATCCTTGCTCCTCACCCTAAGGCTAAGAAGTTAACTGTTG
The DNA here is from genome assembly GCA_016293805.1 of Bacillota bacterium. Classification (GTDB taxonomy): domain Bacteria; phylum Bacillota; class Clostridia; order Peptostreptococcales; family Anaerovoracaceae; genus UMGS973. Next base: position 52,996 of record JAEDDI010000005.1, read on the forward strand.
TAATCGTTGACAAGATCAGACAGATCATAGATGCACTCGGATATCCTGCAGACCTTGTTCAGACTGTTGACCCTGAATATGTAAATCTCAGAACTTCACAGCAGCTTATGAAGCAGTGCGATTTCATTCTTGCTACAGGCGGCGAAGCTCTTGTAGAAGAAGCTTACTCATCAGGAACACCTGCAATCGGCGTTGGCGTAGGCAACACAGTATCAATCATCGACGGAACAACTCCTATGTCACAGGTTGCTGAAATGATTGTAAAGTCCAAGTCATTTGACAACGCTACATCATGCTCAACAGAAAACAACATCGTTGTATTCGAAGAAGTCTACGATGAATTCATCGAAGAAATGGCTAAGAGAGGCGGAGTATTATTCAGAGAAGGTTCAGAAGAGAAGGCTAAGCTCAGAGCTACAATGTGGCCTAACTATCCTAATGACCATATCCTTAACAGAGCCATCGTGGCTCAGACTGCAGAGAAGATTGCTCAGCTTGCTGAAATCGAAGTTCCTGCAGGCACAAAGGTTCTTATGGCTGAAGAAAACGAAGGATTCGGACTTGAGCATCCGTTCACAGGCGAAAAGCTTTCACCTGTATCAGGTATCTACAAGGTTAAGAACTTCGATGAAGCGCTTGAAAAACTCGAAGGAATCCTTAACTACATGGGTAAGGGACACTCATGCGGTATCCACACTACAGATGCTGAAAAGGTTGCAAGACTTGCAGAGTTTGCTCCTGTAACAAAGGTAGTAGTTAACCAGCCTCAGTGCTTAACAAATTCAGGCGGATTCGACTGCGGATTCCCTGTATCAATGACACTCGGCTGCGGAACATGGGGCGGAAACTCAATTTCACACAACGCTACATGGAAGGATCTTCTCAACTTCACATATGTTTCAAGACAGATTCCAAACTGGAAGCCTGATCCAAACGAGTTATTCCCTGCTGATATCAGAGCCAAGGTTGATGCACTCGGCTGATACCGGGACAGTAATTGATTTAGTATAATAGTTTGTTTAAATATAGATTTTAGTTTTGTTTATTTGATGACCGGGGCGGGTTCCCTGCCCCGGCATAGTATAAGGAGGTAACGATGTCCGTTATATACGATAAAGACAAGAAGTACAATCTTCATTCATGGAGTGTTCAGAAGAATGTTAAACCTTTCGTAATCGAAGATGCAGAAGGTATATATTTCTACACAGAAGACGGCAAAAAACTTGCGGATATGTCTTCTCAGCTTGTTAACTCAAATCTCGGTCACAAAAACCAGGCAATCATAAATGCTATCTGCGAACAGGCACAGCGTCTTCCTTTCATAGGACCGGGTCATGCAGAAAAATCAAGATCTGAAGCTGCTGAAGCAATAGTTAATCTTGCAGGCTTCGAAGGCGGCAAAGTATTCTTCACAAATGCAGGTGCAGAATCCAATGAAAACGCAATCAAAATTGCGAGACAGTATACAGGCAAGTTTAAGATTTTCTCAATGTACAGATGCTATCACGGTTCATCTGCAGGTTCAGGAATGCTTACAGGCGAACCAAGACACTGGTACAACGAACCGGGCGCTCCGGGATTTGTAAAGTATGACGGACCATACGAATACAGAGCTCCTAAGGCATGCAGATTCGAATCAGAAGAAGATGTTGCTGATTTCTACCTTGAACTTCTTGAAAACCAGATTCAGTACGAAGGCCCTGACACAGTAGCGGCTATCTTCCTTGAATCAGTTGTAGGTTCAAACGGCATCCTTATTCCACCTGTTAAATGGTACCACGGTGTAAGAGATCTTTGTGACAAGTACAACATCGTAATGGTTGTTGACGAAGTAATGGCAGGTTTCTACAGAACAGGAAAGGCATTCGCATTCATGAACTTCGGATATCAGCCTGACCTTGTAACATTCGCAAAGGGAGCAACATGCGGCTATGTTCCTCTCGGCGGAATAATCATGAGGAAGGAAATTGCAGATTTCTTTGATGACCACTATCTTGGATGCGGTCTTACATATTCAGCTCACCCTATGGGATGTGCAGCAACTGTAGCAGCAATCAGCGAATATGAAAGACTTGATATTGAAGGACAGGTTGCAAAGACAGGTGCTGTTCTTGCAGAAATCGAAGACAGCTATGTCGAGAAACATGCCTGCGTTGGACAGGTAAGACATATCGGTTTATTCTCGGCAATCGAGCTTGTTAAAGACAAGGAATCCAGAGAACCTCTTGTACCTTTCAACGGAGACCCTAACGGATATATGGGAAAAATTATCGGTGCTCTCAAGGCAGAGGGATTCTGGACATACAGCCATGAAAACATGATTATTATCGCTCCTCCTCTTATCATAACTGAAGAACAGCTCAGAGAGGAAATGAGTAAGCTTGATAAGGTATTATCAGAAGTTGATAATTGGATTTAATCTTTTAATCCTTAAAAAATAATTATATACGAAAAAGGGATGGCTTCTGCCATCCCTTTTTCTGTCTTCTTCATTACATATATTCAGTTACTGACAGATAACCTCTTCTGTTTCCGGATCAAATATGTGAATCCTGTTCACATCCGGCACAAGAGTTACCTTGTCGTCAGTCTTAA
>JAEDDI010000006.1 GCA_016293805.1 Bacillota bacterium
CTAAAAGGATTGATAAGGAACATGGCAGTATCAAACACAGCATAGGCAGCAAGTAATTTCATTGAGATTTTTGTCAGGTTATTTTGAACGATGCCTGCATATATCGCAAGAGCGCGCATCAGAAAGATAAATGTCCAGTCTATGCCAATGAAATACAGGCTTGCAAAACACGAGGCTATGAAATAGTCCTCAGCTAAAATGCTGCCAAGATAAGTAAGGTCAACCGCGGCAGCAAAAACAGACACTGCAGCAATATAGCGTCCCATCTTATCCTTATGTCTTACTGCAGCGGCAAATATACACATATCCGTTCCGGCAAGCAGCAGCGACACAAAAATATAATAGTCTTCCAGAAATCTTTCCATAATATCCTCGTAATGTTCTTCAATATGGTATACTTTATACTATACTAGATTATTGTCTTTTTCAATCAAAAGAGGTATTTAATGGTTATCGATGTTTCAATAGCAGCACTCATCCTGATTTCTATGATATCCGGATACAGACGGGGGTTTCTCGGAACATTCCTGCGCACCTTCGGATGGCTTATATCCGCAGTCGGCGCATGGTTTGCAATGCCGTATATTTCAGACTTTCTTCTTGAGCACACCGGGATCTATGATACTGTCAGAGAAAGGACTGCAGCCATCCTGTCTCCTGATACTGAGAGCTTTTTCATGAATGTTTTCAGAAGCGGAACGGATTCTCTCATAAATGAGGCCGCAGATTTTATTGCTCAGATTTCTTTCTCGGTTCTTGTCTTCGCAGCAGCATTTATTCTGATAAAAATCATACTTTCCTTTTTATCTCATTCTTTTGATGAAGACAGCATCGGCTTCATTAATGCAACAGCGGGAATGTTTATCGGATTCCTCAGAGGTGTTCTTGTTTCACTTGTTGTAACCGTACTTCTCTTCCCTGCATTATCACTTCTTAATGAAGACAGGGCAGAGATTCTTTCAGAGCAGATTGAAAATTCGAAGTCTGTTTCCGTTATTTGTGAACTGATTCCAATGGATGAGATTTTCATAATAAAGGCTCCTGCAGATAAAGAGCCCGGACCTGTTGCGCAAATTGACCATGAATAAAAAAAAGAGTAAAATACCCTGTAATGAATATAATGGAGGAACATAATGGCGGTTAAACATGAACTTCTTAAACTTCTTGAAAAGTCCAAGGGAGTATATCTTTCAGGGGAAAGAATAGCCGAGTCTCTAGGCGTTTCAAGGGCTGCGGTATGGAAAGCGATAAATGCTCTGAAAACTGAAGGATATGCTATAAATGCTGTAACAAACAAGGGATATATGCTTTCTGCAGAAAGCAATATGCTCTCCGAAGAAGGTATCAGGCTGCATCTTAAGAGAGACATTCCGCTGACTGTATATCACGAAACCGATTCCACCAACAGAAGATGCATTTCTCTTGCACTTGAAGGTGCCGGTAACGGCACAGCTGTCGTCGCAAACAGACAGACCGCGGGCAGAGGACGCAGAGGCAGAAGTTTTTATTCGCCTTCCGGCACGGGAATATATCTTTCCGTACTGATTCATCCTCAGTTTGATATATCCAAATCAGTTCTGGTCACAGTTGCCGCATCTGTTGCTGTGGCAAGAGCAATTGAACGTGTATGCGGCATCAGCCCTCAGATAAAATGGGTTAATGACATATACATCAACGGCAGAAAAGTCTGCGGAATTCTTACCGAAGCAGTTACAGACTTTGAATCCGGCCGTATTTCATCGGTTGTTGCAGGAATAGGGATTAACTGCTCAACTACCGATTTCCCGGAAGAAATAAGAGATACTGCCGGCTGCATTCCCGGATTCTTTTCAAGGAATGAGCTGACTGCTGCAGTAATAGATGAGTTTCTGGATATAACAGAGGACATCGAAAGCAGAGACTTTATCGGATACTACAGAGAACATTCAATGATTATCGGAAACGAAATAAACATATTTGCATCAGGAAAAGATCCGGTGCCTGCATTGGCAACCGGAATAGATGATAACGGCGGTCTTGAAATCCGCTACAGTGACGGAACCTGTGCAACACTTACTACAGGTGAAGTCTCAATTCGCATAAGGGAGTAAAGAATGGATTTTTTAAATATTTCAACTGAAAAATCAAGTGCATTTGTCACAGCGGTTTCAGCCTTTTTCGACAAGTTTCCCAAACTTGCGGATCTCCTGACTACAGTGGACAGATGGATATTCGTTCTGCTTGCACTCTATCTGCTTGTACGGGCTATATATTCTCTTCTCAAATCCGGAAATCCGTCTGAAATCTGGGCATATGTACGTGATCAGGAGGGCAGCACCACACCTATTTCACACTGGGAAAACGTCATCGGAAGGCACAAGAGCTGCGATATAATAGTCGATGACAGAAGCGTATCAAGAAATCACAGTCTCCTCATGAGAAAAACAGACGGCAGTTTCTCATACATGGATCTTAATTCAAAAAACGGTTCATACATCAATGGTGAGAAAATCCGCAGAGGAGCAGTCAGAATCAGTCCGGGCGATGTCATTTCGATAGGTTCATCCCAGCTTACTCTGATGCCTGTAAGCCTTGAAGAACAGAGAAACAACACCAGCTACAGACTTGAAAAGGCAAAACCGTTGTCTTCTTTCAGATCATTTGCTGCTCTGACTGTTTTTCAGGTTATGACAGCGTTTCAGCTGATACTTTCTCTTCGGGAAGACTGCCCTATAGCACTTCCTATGTGCATGCTCGGACTTTGCGCTGTTATGTGGATTTACTATATAGCTCTGCGGATGATGAAGAGAATAGCATTTGAGATGGAGACAATTGCGTTTTTCCTTTCAACGCTCAGCCTTGCTGTCACAGCGTCGGCTGCTCCTCAGCAGGTGCTTAAACAGCTCATTGCAATTATTCTGGGCATTGTACTGTTTTTTGCCCTCTGCTGGTTTCTTAGAGATCTCAACAGAGCCAAGGGAATACGCATTTTCATTGTTGCAGTTGCAGTAGTGCTTCTTGCAGTCAATGTTCTTTTCGGAGAATCACAGTATGGTGCTCAGAACTGGATTTCAATCGGAGGGATTTCCATCCAGCCTTCGGAATTTGTAAAGATAGCCTTTATATACGCAGGAGCTGCAACGCTGGATGAACTTTACACAAAGAAGAACCTAACAATGTTCATAGCATTATCGGTTGTATGTCTTGGTTCACTTGCATATATGAGTGACTTCGGCACAGCTGCAATCTTCTTTCTGACTTTCATTGTAATATCATTTCTCAGATCAGGAGATTTTTCAAAACTCATTCTGATTGTTGCAGCTGCTGTATCCGGAATTCTGCTTCTTCTCAGATTCAAGCCGTATATAGCAGACAGATTCTCGGCATGGCGGCATGTATGGGAAGTTGCTGACGCAGCAGGTTATCAGCAGACCAGAACAATGACAGCGTCAGCATCAGGCGGTCTTGTGGGAATGGGTGCAGGAAACGGCTGGCTCAACCAGGTATTCGCATCAGATACCGACCTTGTATTCGGTGTTCTGTCAGAGGAATGGGGTCTTATCATATCTGTCCTTGCAGTACTTGCAATAGTAACGCTTTCACTGTTTGCGGTGAAATCCATAATGGCGGGGCGTTCGACATTCTATACTATAGCAGCATGCTCTGCCACTACGATACTTCTTGCACAGACAATACTGAATGTCTTCGGTTCTGTAGACCTTCTTCCCCTTACCGGAGTCACCTTCCCGTTTGTATCAAACGGAGGCTCAGCAATGCTGTCATCATGGGGTCTTCTTGCTTTTCTCAAGGCTGCCGATACGCGTCAGAATGCAAGCTTCGCAGTCAGAAACGCCAGGGGAAAGGAGTTCATTCCGGAAAAGGACATACAGCCTGAACCTGAAACAGTTGAAGTAACAGACTGGAATGATCTGTATTAAAAGGGGTGAATTAAATTATGAAGAAACTAGAACGAAGAGCGATACTCTGCCTTTTCATCGCAGCAGCACTTGTTGCCGGTCTTGGAATATATATCGCAGAATTTATCAGGGACGGCGATTCATGGGTTACATATGCTGCCAACCAGCATATATACAAGGACGGAAATCTTAAGACAGGCACCATATACGACAGAAACGGTGTGCTTCTCGCGGACAATACTTCAGACGGTATCATATACAATGATGACTATTCAGTAAGAACCGCAACAGTCCATACTGTAGGCGACAGGAACAGAAGTATTGCAAACTCTGCAGAAAGCGCTTTTCAGGATAAACTTGTAGGATACAACATCATCACGGGAGTATATTCATCAGGAGACCGCAGACTCAATCTGACTGTAGATGCTGATTTGTGTGTAACTGCAAACAGTGCACTGGCAGGAAGATCCGGCACTGTCGGAGTATATAACTATGAGACAGGAGATATCATCTGCCTTGTAAGTTCACCGAACTTCGACCCGCTCAATCCGCCGGCAGTTTCTTCCGATGATACATCCGGCCTGTATATCAACAGATTCTTATCAAGTGCAATAGTACCCGGTTCTATATTCAAGCTGGTAACTACAGCCGCAGTAATAGATAATCTTAGCGGCATCGATGATTTCACATACACATGTACGGGAGTGTCCTACTATGGAAACGACAGGATTACATGTCCTTCTGCACACGGGACTATGGACTTTTACGGAGCCCTTGCCAATTCCTGCAACTGTGCTTATGCACAGCTTTCTCAGGATGTGGGAGCGCATACTCTTGAAGAATATGTGGATAAATTAGAACTGAATAAAGGTGCCGATGTGAATGGAATAACTACTGCCTCAGGTTCTTTTGAGTTCCCTGATGAGGCGACAGTTAATCTTTCATGGGCAGGAATAGGCCAGTACAAGGATCTGATTAATCCGTGCTCATATCTGAGATTTGTAGGAGCTATTGCAGGAGGAGGAAAAACTGCCGAACCCCGGCTGATTTCTTCAGTTAAAGGGCCTCTCGGGTTTGAGCACAAATACAAAAGCAAAACTACCGATCAGCTTCTTTCAGAAGAAACCGCATCGCAGATTAAAGATATGATGAAGAATAATGTTGAGGCAACATACGGTGAATCAAACTTCCCCGGACTGGATATATACGCAAAATCAGGAACTGCAGAAGTCGGAGGCGGAAAAACACCCAACTCTTGGTTCACAGGATTTATAGACGATCCGGATCATCCTTATGCATTCATTGTTCTTGTTGAAAACGGAGGCAGCGGCAGCCAGGTAGCCGGAGCAGTTGCAAATGCAGTACTTCAGGCTGCTGTGAAAAAATAACGAAAACACTTGACTAGCATATGCTAACTGTATTAGTATTTAAAAATACGATCAGGAAATCACAGATTTCCGGGTTACGATAGTAACAGCAGAGACTCTGCGGGACAGTATAGACTGCCCCGCTTTTTTATTTCGATTGGGGGGGAAAGATAAATGAGTAATAACAGAAGGATAATACTAGAAGCAACACTTGTAGGCGTAATCGGCAACATTGCACTTTCTGCATTCAAGCTGACAGCAGGTATAGCAGGACATTCTGCTGCTATGGTATCTGACGCGATACATTCACTTTCGGATGTTCTTGCTACAGCAATTGCATTCACAGGAGTAAAGCTTGCCGAAACTGAACCGGATGAAGACCATCCGTACGGTCACGAAAGATTCGAACAGGTTGCTTCACTTATTCTCTCCGGCATACTGCTTGCAACGGGCATAGGAATAGGCTACAGCGGCATCATTCATATTTCGGATTCATCAAGCAGCATACCGGGTACAATTGCACTCGCTGCCGCTATCGTTTCAATAGCAGTCAAAGAAGCTATGTTCTGGTACACCCGGTACTGTGCAAAGAAGATTAATTCATCGGCCTTTATGGCTGATGCATGGCACCATCGTTCAGATGCCATGTCTTCAGTAGGTGCGCTTTTCGGTATTCTGGCTGCAAGACTCGGTTATCCGGTATTTGACAGCATTGCATCAGTTGTAATCTGTCTTTTCATCATCAAAGTCTCAGTTGATATTTTCAGAGAAGCACTTTCTAAAATGACCGATAAATCATGCTCTCGTGAATTCGAAGATGAATTAAAAGAGTTTATAAGCACACATAATGGAGTGGAATCCATAGATTTGCTCAAAACCCGTAAATTCGGTGAAAAAGTCTATGTGGATCTTGAAATAGGGATTGACGGTGAAATGAAGCTCGTCAATGCACACAATATTTCTGCTCAGATTCACGCGGCAGTTGAAAACAGATTTCCTGAGATAAAACATATAATGATTCATATGAATCCCGTTAACAAGCAGAACTCGCTTACGTAAGTTTTTCTGTCTGTCCCATATCTTTGAGTATTTTCCTGAATTTGACCGCAAACAGAACTGCAGTAAATGATACAGCAATCACATCGGCTGCCGGTTCTGACATATATACAGCCATCGTCCTGTCTGCCATCACATGCGGCAATATGTAAATCAGAGGGATTAAAAGAACAAATTTCCTCACCACGGCAACTATTATGGAAGAAACAGCCTTTCCAAGAGCGGTCAGTGTAAGCTGACATGCTGTCTGTACCCCCATTAGAGCAAGTCCGGCAAAATATATTCTCATCATTGGAGATGCGAATTCAATCAGTTCTCTGTCCGTTGTAAACACCGCAACAAAAGCTTTGGGGACCAGCATAATTGCAAGGTGCAAAAGCACCGCATATATTATGCTTACAGTAATCAGCAGTCTGAAAGCTTTCTTTACACGCCCTCTGTTGCCTGCTCCATAGTTATAGCTTATAACCGGCTGTGCTCCCTGCCCTATTCCCTGAAGTGGAAGCATGGCAAACATCATAACACTGGTCATGATTGTCATAGTTCCTACCGCAGTATCACCACCGTAATTCAGAAGTGACGAGTTGAAACATATGGATATAACGCCTTCACTCGCCTGCATAATGAATACTGCTGTCCCAAGCGCAATGCACGGCAGTATTACTTTCGGAGAAAGACGCATATTACTGCGCCTCAGCCTGAGAACTGTCCTTTTGCCTGTGATAAATGCCATAACCCATATACATGAAGCAAACTGTGAGATTACTGTTGCCAGCGCAGCACCTTTTACTCCCATTCCCATTATGAAAATAAACAGGGGATCAAGGGCAATATTCAGCACCGCCCCTATTACAACAGAGCACATTGACACTTTTGTGAATCCCTGACAGGATATAAAGGCGCTCATTCCCAGAGTGAGCTGAACAAAAACAGTCCCTGCAGCATATATGTTCATATATGCTGTCGCATATTCAACAGTCCTCTCACTTGCACCAAAAGCAAGCAGCATCTCCTCATTCCAAAGAAGAAGCACAAATGTAAAAACAGCAGACACAAGAATCTGCAGGGTAAAACAGCCGCCGAGTATTTTTTCAGCATATTCATTTTCATTTCTGCCCATATATATTGATGCACGGGGAGCTCCTCCAGAGCTTACCAGTGCCGCAAGTGCCGATACCAGCAGTATCAGCGGCATGCATACCCCCACTCCGGTAAGTGCGAGACTTCCTTCTCCCGGAATATGGCCGATAAACACCCTATCCACCAGGTTGTACATCATGTTAATAACCTGAGCTATAACTGTCGGTACCGACAGTTTAAACAGGAGCCTTCCCACAGGCTCCGTTCCAAGAAGAATCTTCTGTTCCAAATCTCTATCCTTTCAGTATATCAAATATTCCCTCTGCAATTCTTCTTACAGGAGCACCCGAATGATTTGACAGCACTATGATGCTGATTCCAAGTTCAGGGCAAATCCAGAATGTACCTCTGTATCCGTATTCACCTGCATCATGTCCGTAAAGAAGATGGCCGTCTTTTTTCATAATAAAAAAACCAAGTCCCATCTGCTCCCCTGTACCGGGAATGCTGCATACTGGTTTTCTCATCATCCCGTATCTTTCATCATCCATGAATTTGCGTGCCAGTATTTCAAGATCGTATATGTTTGAAATAAGACCGGATGAAGGAAGGTGCATCTTTTCGTATCTGTATCTTCTGTCTGTACATATTCGTCTTTCTCTGTCCTTGAAATGCCCGCATACAACATTCTGTTCTGAAAAAGAGCTTTCATTCATTCCGTATGCTTTCAGTCTGTCTTCTGCAAGCTCTCTGTATGATACTCCGGTCTCTTTCTCAAGGATTCCTCCAAGTCTGTCATAACCTGCGTCATCATACGAGAACCGGAACTCCTCCGGCTTCCAGAGATACAGGCCTTCTTCAGAAATGCCTGTCGTATGTGAAAGCATATGCACAACATCATCGGTGAATTCCAGATGGTCCAGCACAAGATCGGCTGTTATCAGTTTCGCTATTGATGCGCACGGAAAAAGCGAAAATTCCTGAAGCTGTATCTTTCCGGCATAATCAGCATATCCGAACGCTTTCCTGTAATATGCATCACCTCTGGCTGCGCTTACGCACATGCCCGCAATATCAGCGTAGAAAAACTGTTCTCCGCAGAATCTGTCTAATCTCTCCATACTCCATATCCTCTTATGTATTTTCCGTTTACTCTGACAGTTCTGTAACCCACTCCATATGTTCTCTTCGAACTAAGATATCTGTTTCCTTCTATGACTCTGATGCTGCTTCCCGAAACAGATTCCACAATTCCTACATGATCTGCCCAACCTGTGCAGTCTCCTTTGCCTGTGTCATTCCAGTCATAAAATATTATATCTCCCTGCTCGGGAACATATGAATCGCTTTCTATCCACAGGTTTCTCTTCCGGAGAAGATTTATCATCACCTGGCAGCTACATTCCCTTGGCAGTATATCTGTCAGATTTGACTTTAATATGACTGCAGACACGAAAGCCGCACACCATGGGTCAGTGTATTTCACCTTGTATTTTCTGGGCCTTGGTTTTACGCTGTTGTAACTGTCGATTATCTTCCTGTATTTCCGGTTTTTTTCACTGTACCCCAGCCAGTTTCTTGCCTTCCCTGCAAACAATGACTTCCTGGTATAGCTGTACCACTGCGAGTATTTTCTCAATCCGTCCTTATCAGAGACCGCATATGCCCTGATTCGGATATATTGCGGCTTAGTTGCTGCCACAGGACTCCCCATGTACTCTGTCACTGTCTTCCTGACTGTATTTCTGCCTTCAATATCATATCTGTCACATTCCGAATAGTCCTCAGATGTACTTATCTCTATCTCGTATCCGTCAGCTTCTTTTCCTGCTTTTCCCCACTCAATTGACAGACTGCTGTTTTTGCTGCTTACATATATGCTGCTGACAGACGAGGGAATTATCTCAAATGACCTTAATGTCTGTCCATAGAAATTCCCTGTGCCTTTTATTGTTACAGAAGCGGTCCCAAGTTCAATGTTATTATCATATTCAAGGATATAGTCTCTGTTCTTTGCTGCTCTGTACCCGTTATACTCAATGCTTATACCGCCTGTCTTCACCTTGCCTGTATAGCTTTCGGTTTCACGTAATGATATATCTGCACTGTTAATATCTGCCGGTCTGATTTCAAATTCCGTTTCAGCTCTGATTCCGCCGACAGATACTGCAGCCTTTGCCTTTCCCGCGTTCAGGTTGTTTTCATACGATACTGTATAATCATCACCTGCCGCTGTATAATCGCTGTATCTTACCGTCGCTTCCGGACATATTTTTTCTCCCGTGAATATATATGATGTCCTCTTTAATGATATAACGGGATATCTGAATCCCAGACTGTTTTCATATGCATACTCTTTCGCAGCACTTTCTCTCCCTCCGGTAATACTGCATTTAACTGCATTATCCCCTATTTCTGTAACAGAATCGGGAATAAATATGCCGCGAAGACCGTAAAGTGATGAAAAAGCATTCTCTCCTATATATGTTATGCCGTCTCCAACCATTACATATGATATTCCGGCTTCACTGCTCCACGGAGCTTCATTCACGGGATAGTCCCGCATTTTACCCGTACCTGAAATATACAGCACTCCTTCACTTATACTCCAGGAGATACTTTCTTTTGCTTCTGCCGGTACAGAAAACACTGTCAGCACGAGAACAGCTGACAGCACCAGCGATAATACTCTCTTCCTCAATCCCTCTCTCCTTATTCTTTTTCATAATTTTCCAGTATATCATAAAAGCTTGATACAAACAAGGGAAGGCCATGCCTCCCCTTTATACTATACCGGTTCATATTCAGGCTCAACGCCCTTTTTCTTTATTCTTATACATCTGAGGAAAGCCTCCGCAGTATCCATGCAGGTTATAACTGTAACACCTTTTTCAATCGCCTTTCTTCTAAGCTTAAGTCCTCTTGTTCCCTTTCTGTTTCCGACATTGGCAACATTTATCAGGATCCTGATTCTGTCACCCATAACAGCAGGCGCATCATCAATTGAAATCATTTCTGCGTCAATACCCTCTTCATTAAGGAATTTAGCAGTTCCTTCTGATGCGGATATCGAATATCCCTCTTCCATATATTCTTTTACAATTCTGGCTGTTTCACTGCTCTTGTTCGGCTCGTTTACAGAAACATAAATCTCGCCTTCAAGAGGCATGCCTGTTCTTGCTCCTTCAAAACCCTTAAGCAGTGCGATATCAAGGTCTTTATCTATACCCAGCGCCTCCCCTGTGGATTTCATTTCAGGTCCCAGCGCTATATCGGTATTAATCAGTTTTGCACCGGAGAATACAGGTACCTTTACAGCGTACTTTTCCTTTTCAGGATAGCAGCCTGTCCCATATCCCAGATCTCTGAGTTTTTTGCCGAGCATTGTCTTGACCGCCAGTTCCACCATAGGTACCCCTGTTACCTTGCTCAGGATAGGCACTGTTCTTGATGCTCTCGGGTTAACCTCAATGACATAGACCTCGCTGCCGTCTGTCGCATACTGAATATTCACATGCCCTACTATGTGAAGTGCCTTGGATATTCTCTCGGTGTAGTCAATCATCTTCGCCTTAATCTCATCTGAAAGCGAGAAAGGCGGATATACGGCTATACTGTCACCTGAATGAACACCTGTCCTTTCGACGTGTTCCATAATACCCGGAATAAGAATATCTTCTCCGTCTCCTATAGCATCGACTTCCATTTCTGTTCCCATAATATACTTGTCTATGAGAATAGGATGCTCTGTGGACAAGGATACTGCCTCTCTCATGTATTTATGGAGTTCCTCGTCTGAGAACACAACCTGCATTGCACGCCCGCCAATTACATATGAAGGCCGCACCATCACAGGATAACCAAGGCTGTGTGCCGCTCTGAATGCCTCATCTTCTTCTGTAACTGCCACTCCTTTAGGTGCAGGAATTCCCAGTTCCGCAAGAAGATCCGAGAATTTTTCCCTGTCCTCTGCAAGATCAACATATTTAAATTCTGTTCCCAGAATATTAATTCCTCTCTTGTAAAGAGGTTCTGTCAGATTGAGCGCTGTCTGTCCTCCAAACTGAAGTATTACTCCAAGCGGTCTTTCCTTCTTTAGAACATTCATGACATCATCGATGTGCAGTGCCTCAAAATACAGCTTGTCTGATGTGTCAAAGTCTGTACTTACAGTCTCAGGATTGTTGTTTATCATTATGGATTCAAGACCCATGTCATTGATTGCCCATGCGCCGTGCACGCAGCTGTAGTCAAATTCGATTCCCTGCCCTATTCGAATCGGACCTGAGCCCACTACCAGGATCTTGTCATTATCTGTAATTCTCGCTTCATCCTCATCATCATATGAAGAGTAATAGTATGGTGTGAGTGCTTCAAACTCGCCTCCGCAGGTATCAACCATTTTATATACCGGGAATATGTCATGATAAATTCTCATGTCCTGGATAACATCCTTGGACACTCCCGATGCCTCAAGGATTGTACTCTCTGTAAGTCCCATTTCTTCAGCTTCTCTGAGAAGCTGAGGTGTAAGCCTTTCTTCGCGGAGTCTTGCCTCCATATCAGTAATGTTCTTTATCTTGTTGAGGAACCACATGTCTATCCCTGTCATATCATGCACTTCTTCAGGGGTCATCATGTTCTCTCTGTATATTCTTGCAATGGCGAATATCCTCTCATCATCCGCCTTTTTCAGTTTAGGGATAAGCTGTTCCTTCGACAGATTCTCAACATACGGGATCTTGATTCCGTCACACTTTGCTTCAAGTGCAGCAGTCGCCTTGAGAAGTGCACTCTCAAATGTTCTTGAGATTGTCATAACCTCTCCTGTAGCCTGCATCTGAGTTCCTAATGTTCTGGAGGCTGTAACAAACTTGTCGAACGGGAACTTAGGGAACTTTACAACACAGTAGTCCAGAGTCGGTTCAAAACATGCACTTGTCTGGCCTGTTACATAGTTTGACAGTTCATCAAGCGAGTACCCGAGTGCAATCTTTGCCGCAATCTTGGCTATAGGGTATCCTGCCGCCTTGGATGCCAGCGCTGACGATCTTGATACTCTCGGATTAACTTCTATTACGATGTATTCACTGGTCAGAGGATTCAGTGCAAACTGAACATTGCATCCGCCTTCTATGCCCAGTGAGCGGATTATTCTGATTGCAGAATTTCGCAGCATCTGATACTCAGTATCTCTTAGAGTCTGAGTAGGTGCAACTACTATGCTGTCTCCAGTATGGATTCCTACCGGGTCAAGGTTTTCCATTGAACAGATAATTATGCAGTTGTCCTTGGCGTCACGGATAACCTCATACTCGATTTCCTTCCAGCCGGCAACAGATTTCTCAAGAAGTATCTGACCTATTGCACTGGCTTCCATACCTCTTTGCGCCAGCACGTCTAGCTCTTCTCTGTTCTCAGCTATTCCTCCGCCTGTTCCTCCAAGCGTATATGCAGGACGCACGATTACCGGATATCCCACTTCATCTATAAAGTCATAACACTCCTTCATATGGGTCGCAATAGTGCTCTGCGGTATCGGTTCCCCTATTTCAAGCATCAGTTCCTTGAAGGCTTCCCTGTCTTCCGCCTTCTTTATACTGTCTTTGTTAACTCCAAGGAGTCTCGCTCCGTATTTTACAAAAATCCCTTTCTCGTCCAGTTCCATAGCAAGATTCAGGCCTGTCTGTCCTCCGAATCCTGCCAGAACGCCATCCGGTCTCTCCTTCTCTATTATCTTCTCAAGAGCATCCTCTGTAAGCGGCTCGATATATACTGTATCCGCTATGCCCTTGTCTGTCATAATTGTCGCAGGGTTGCTGTTTACAAGCACGCATTCAATGCCTTCTTCTCTGATTGCCTTGCACGCCTGTGTTCCTGCATAATCGAATTCAGCCGCCTGTCCCACTATGATAGGCCCTGATCCGATTATGAGTATTTTCTTTAATTTGCTATTCTTTGGCATTTGTCTCACTTCCCATCATAGTAATAAATTTATCAAAAAGATATGCGGTATCCTGCGGGCCCGGCGATGCCTCAGGATGGAACTGAACAGAGAAAACAGGCAAAGTCCTGTGACGCATTCCCTCCACAGTCATATCATTGAGATTGATGTGTGTCATCTCCATGCCTCTGAAGATGAGCGAGTCTCCGTTTACAGCATATCCGTGATTCTGAGATGTAATATATGATTTGCCGGTATCCTTGTCAAATACTCCGTGATTGCCGCCTCTGTGACCGTATTTGAGTTTGTATGTGCTTCCTCCGAGAGCAAGTGCAAGAACCTGATGCCCCATGCATATTCCGAACACCGGTATCTCTCCTATGAATTTCTTGATCTCCTCTACAGCTTCAGTTGCCTCTGCCGGATCTCCGGGGCCGTTTGTCAGGAATATCCCATGCGGATGGATACTCATCATTTCCTCTGCAGATGTTCCGTAGGGGAAAATATGAATATCACAGTTTCTTTTTTTGAAACTCTCAATTATATTCCCTTTAACACCGAAATCCATTATTGCAACCCTGTATCCGTCTCCCGGTATATGTATATACTCTGAAGTCCCGGCCTCTTTCATCCAGTCACCTCTCAGAGGAGTGCTGTTGCAGATTTCCCTGAGCCTTGAAACACTTAAGTCTTCATTTGAAATGACGCATTTTACTGTACCCTCTTTGCGGATTCTCTTGGTAATCTTCCTCGTGTCAACGCCATAAACTCCGGGAATACCCTGCTGCTTCAGCCAGTCATCTATATTCATTTCACTCGCAGCATTCGAAGGCTCAAAAGATATATCCTTGGCTATGAATCCCATGGCATGTATCTTATCCGATTCCATATCACTGCTGTTTATTCCATAATTCCCTATAAGGGGGTAAGTCATTGTAATCACCTGACCCGAATACGACGGGTCAGTCAGTATCTCCTGATATCCGCTCATCGAAGTGTTGAATACCAGTTCACCCACATTGGTAGCAGGTGCACCGAAACCATATCCTTTAAACAGGCTTCCGTCTTCAAGATATATTAAGCCCTTCATATTTATCATTCCTTTCTAACATATTGCATAAATTATACACCACTATTCATATATATTCAATATCTATGCATAAAAATATATAGATTTTATCACAAATACACCAAAACCCCATAATTTAATGGGGTTTTCAGTATATTTATTCATCTATATCTGCTCGTTATTCCATAATATTCCTCCATGGAAAGCCACTTTCCGCCGTTGTACAGTTTCTCTGCGAGAGTTTTTCCCACATAGCGGACATGCCATGGTTCGTATTTGTAGCCTGTATTGTACGACTTTCCTTCAGGATATCTTATTACGAACCCGTATTTCCAGCAGTTACGGGACAGCCACTTAGCCTCTTTTGTTCCTGCAAACCAGTCTTTTACGATGTTAAGATCAAGCGCAAGTCCGCTCTGATGCTCCGAATGTCCCGGTCTTGCCGAGAAGACATCTGCAGTGCTCCGGCCGTACATGCTTTTGTAGCTGCCATATAGAGACTTCTGAGTTCCGTAGGATCTGTATCCAGATGAAATGTACAGATTGATTCCGTCTGCTGCTGCAGCTTTCTTCATGGCTTCCCATGCCGCTTTTGTATTGTTCGTTATTCCCGGTGCATATGAAGAAGGCAGGCTGAATGTCTTGTTGACTATAAGGTGCCCGTCAACATATGTTCTGCCTGCTTTTTTGTACCAGGCGTGATATTTGAACGATTTTACAGGAGACCAGCTTCCGAAGTATCTAACACCGCCTGCTTCTGTATACGCTCTGACCCTGATATAGTATCTGCAATCATATTTTAGCCCGGTCAGTACGGCTTTCTTAGACGATGTATCCGTCTTTCTATAATCTTTGAATTCACGGGAAAGGGAATACTGTACCTCATATCCGCTGCATCGGCCTGTACAGTTCCATGTCAGCTTCATCTTTTTGCTGAAGATGTTCTCTGCAGTTACCGTCCGAACCCTTTCAGGAAGTGCAGCTGCTGAGATTTCCTCACAGCTTTCTCCATAATACAGCCTGAAAGAATACACTCTTCCGGCCTCAAGGTTTGAAACAGTGCATTCTGATTCGCTTGTCTGAAGATAAAGTTCATATTCATTGCTGCCTTCAGAATTCATATATATACTGTAAACGCCGTTATGCACATCATTCCACGACAGCGTGATACTGTCTTTTGTGTATGAATCTGCCGCAAGTCCGGCAGATGAGTCATTCGCATATGCAGCTGCTGAATAAGCAGACACAATTACAAGGAAAACGGCAAGCATTAAAAAGCTCTTTCTCATCAGTAAAACAGCGTTCCTCCCAGAAAATATCCTCCACCCACCAGAAGTATTCCCCCTATTACAACTGCTGCCTTTGCGGCAGTATTCGCTCCCCTTCTGATACCGATAATTCCAAGAATTACAGCAAGAAGCGAAGGAATCATAAATACTCCGGAAGTGAGTGCCGATACTATTGCGCACACAAGCGCAGCAATGCTCACGCCGTCTGTCTCTTTAAGCGATGACGTCGAATATGAAGGAACAAATTCATATGACTCTTCTGAAGCATAAAAAGCCATCATGTAATCATCCTTTTCGAGGGCATTAATCGTTCTGATTCCTGCAACATATACCAGTGCTGTAAATCCCAGCAGAAGAAATGCCGAGTACTGCATATCCCACATCGCAAATGTATCATATGTGCCGTGCACAGCTATCGCTGCTGCAACTCCCTGAAGCTGAAGAGCAAACGCCCTGCTTGTTTCTCCACGCACATGACAGTATTTTGCCATTCCAAAGAATGCTCCCATGAACACTCCGCAGAAAGCATGAAGCGGCACAGCAAGGAACGCTCTTGTTACGGCCACGGATATTCCTCCATCCATAACATAAAGAACATTCTCAAGACATGCAAACCCTATTGCAGTGGAAACACCATAGACAATCCCGTCGAACCGGTAGTCGAACTCTCTGTTCCGCCATATTCCAGCCTTGAGAAATGCAAACTTGCACACTTCCTCTATAAGGCCTGCAGAAAAAAACGCTACTGTAAATGCCGCAGGAAGACTTCCTTCCGCAAACGAAGGAAGCAGTCTTGCCATCACACTTTCAAGATATGCGGCCGGAAGGCATGACAATGCACCCAGTACTACCATTCTGACTATGAGCGGCACCGGTTCCTTCTCAACTTTATCTCTTCTGAAAATATATATTACTATAAGTATTCCCGGCAGAAGAGCCAGAAACATAAGCCTTGACATATTTATCCTCTCTATTCTCCCAGAACTTCCCCTATCGGTTCACGAATTACAAGATCCGCTTTTCCGTCGTAAGAAGTCTCACCTTTGTTTATGAGGATGATGTTATCCCCTCTGAAATACTGAATAAATCCGGCAGCCGGATATACATTTAGCGATGTTCCCCCGATTATGAGAGTGTCGCAGTTTTCGATTGCTCTGACTGAACTTATTATAGTGTTCTCATCAAGCCCCTCCTCATAAAGAACAACGTCCGGCTTAACAACACCGCCGCATTTCCTGCACCGCGGGATTCCTTCCGAATCTATAACATACTGAAGATTATGAAACTCTCCGCAGTCCATACAGTAGTTTCTGTGAACGCTTCCATGCAGCTCATATACTGTTCTGCTTCCCGCCTTCTGATGAAGTCCGTCAATGTTCTGTGTAACAACAGCTTTCAGTCTGCTCTCCTGCTCAAGACGGGCAAGAGCAATATGGGCCTTGTTAGGCATCGCATCCGGATACAGAAGATTCTTCTTGTAATAGTCATAGAATACATCCATCTTCTGAACAAAGAAGGTGTGGCTTAACATCTGTTCGGGTGAATATCCGTATTCGCTCCTGGCTCTGTAAAGCCCCGACTCTGATCGGAAGTCCGGAATATTACTTTCAGTGGACACTCCTGCTCCTCCAAAGAATACTATACTCCCGCTTCTGTCGATTATTCTCTTTACTCTTTCGTCCATCTGATAACACCTCCAACAAGATTATATTATCAGAGCGGGCTATTGTCAAAATTTCATCTCAGTCAGATTCTTCCAGTATTTTACCGGCATCATGTTCTTCTGGCAGCGTTCGTTCCTTCTCTGTTCGATTGCAATCGAATCGAAGTATTTTTTCCAGAGATTCTGATACATCATTTCATCCTCTGCAAGCTGTTCTCTTCTGAAATCGTCAAACTCGCACACTGCCCATCTTCCCTTTAGTGATACGACAGCCTTGTTTCTTCCTTTGTCATGAATAATGAATGATTCTCCTCTGAATCTGTCACTGAAATGTTCTGCAATAAGTTCAATAATATCATGTTCGGGCTCACAGGGAGCATATGCCGCTCCGGTCCTGAGGTATTCAAACCTCAGAAGCCCCAGCATCTTGTCAATCTCTCTTGCCACCTTGCTGTCGGCATTCGAAAACGCGCTTACCACAGGATTGCCGTGAAAACCCGATATGTCTTTCTTCGCTGAAAACCCCAGTCTCAGATAATTAAGAATAATCATCTCTCTATCCTTAACCGACGAAAGAAAAACCCTGTAAATTCTCCTCACATCATATGCGGAAAAAGCTTTCTCAATGGCAATGTACACTTTGTCTGCAAGCATCATGTTCGTCTCACAGTACTGCGATTTCCTCAGAATATTCTCCTGATATACATCAGAAACATATATTCCTTCTGCCTTTTCCGTATAGTAGTGCCTGTAGACACATGTCAGAAATCCGTCAAATGTTCCGTCATACAAGTAATCCAATTTTCTTCTCCTCTCCCGGGAGGGAAAGCCCTTCACCAAACAGCGATAGCTGAACGCCTTCTTCTCTTTCGGTAAGTCTGTACCTTATTCTTTCGGGATCCATTGTCCTGTCACCGAAGAATCTTCCGTCAACGGTTATAAAATACTTTGCTCTTTTCAGAACAACTCCGATTCTTTTAAGTTCATCATATGTAATATGTGCCAGTCTCCTGTGTCTGACAATTCTATGTGCAGACGTTGTCCCTATTCCGGGGATTCTCAAAAGTTCCCTGTATGACGCTTTGTTTATCTCCACCGGGAAAAGTTCAATATGCCTGAGTGCCCATGACACCTTGGGATCAAGCTCAAGATCAAGATTCTGTTCCCTGTCTGTGAAAAGTTCTCCCGCCGAAAACCCGTAAAATCTGAGCAGCCAGTCTGCCTGATACAGTCTGTGCTCTCTTCTTAAAGGAGGTTTGGAATCGGGCAGAACAGGCGAACTTATAACCGGCACATAGGCACTGAAGTACACTCTCTTCATCTTGAACGTATGATACAGGTTCTCTGAAAGGGTAAGTATCTGACTGTCTGATTCTCCTGAGGCACCCACTATCATCTGTGTTGTCTGCCCCGCAGGTGCAAATGCTCCCTTTCGCGGGCTTCCTCCTGAAATTCTTCCAGGTTTTTCAGGCAGTTTATCCCTGTCAAGCCATCCGCTTCCCGAAATATAGTTTTCAGGCGAATTAACGTCAATGCCTCTGAACATTGTGCCCGGTCCAGCCAGACAGTTTCTCTCAATCAGAGTATTCGTAACCTGTCTCATTGGAGCAAATATCTGCTCAGGCTGCTTCTGCGGTGTCAGAAGAGCAAGGCTCTCAGATGAAGGAAGTTCAATATTGACACTTACCCTGTCCGCATACAGTCCTGTCATATGAACAAGTTCCGGCGATGTTCCCGGTATCAGCTTTGCATGTATATATCCTGCAAATCCCATCTCATCACGCAGAATCCTCATGGCAGACAGCATCCGCTCTGCTGTCGTATCCGGTGATGAAAGCACAGCGGACGAAATAAACAGCCCCTCTATATAATTTCTTCTGTAAAACCCTATGGTCAGTTCAGCAAGCTCCCTCGGTTCAAATGTGGCTCTCGGAACATCCGCACTCCTTCTGTTCACACAGTATTCACAGTCATATGCACAGGCATTTGAATAAAGCACCTTGAGAAGCGATACGCATCTTCCATCTGCCGACCATGTGTGACATATTCCCGCTGCACTTGTGTTGCCTATACTGCCGCTTCCCCGGCGCAAAGATCCGCTTGTCGAGCATGATACATCGTATTTGGCGCTGTCTGCAAGTATCTTAAGTTTTTCATACATATCCATATCACTATCCCCCTGTCCATATATTATACCTGTTCAAACTTATCTTTGCAAACATATGTTTATATTTGTGCGACTGTGCTGTTCATATCCTGCAATTTCATGTAAATTCAAATAACAGTTTGACGCCGCCCTTATTCTGAATGTATAGTTAATACAGAAAATAAGAAATGAGGTCAGTTATGAAATCTCTTACACCCGAATTATCTAAACATTCAAAAGATCCATACTATATACAGCTTTACAGTTATATCAGGGATGAAATAACAAGCGGCAGCATCTGCGACGGAGAAAGAATGCCTTCTCTTCGCAGCATTTCATCTGAACTCAAAATCAGTGTCACCACCGCGAAGCAGGCATACGACCAGCTTACAGTAGAAGGATACATTTCTCCTAAAGCAGGATCAGGCTATTATGTCAATGATATTGGCGGTATAGGTATGTATTCAAAGGAAAGGGAGGAAACCGTATATGAGGCGGGAAAAGAAAAGCTTCCTGCTGTCTATGATCTCGCGTGCTTCGATTTCAACAAATGGAAAAAGTGTTCGTCCAGGATATATACTGAGTATTCTCAGCTTCTTCTGTTTGAAGGTGATCCTCAGGGTGAATACCAGCTCAGGTATGAAATAGCGAAATATGTATATAATGCAAGAGGCGTAATCGCAAGACCCGAGCAGATAGTAATCGGTGCTGGTACTCAGCAGATAACCGTTCAGCTCGCAAGGCTTCTTAAAGCGCTTGAAATAGGTCATGTTGCCGTTGAAGATCCCGGATATCTTCCTGTCAGAAACATTTTCTCGGATAACGGATTTGCAATGACTCTAGTCCCCGTAAGAAAAGACGGAATATTAATTGAGAAACTGCCGGAGAACATATCGTGTGCAGCTTATGTAAACCCTTCAAACCAGTTTCCTACAGGCGCTGTAATGCCTGTAAGAAAGAGAAAGGATCTTCTTAAATGGGCAGCATGCAACAACAGTTATGTAATTGAAGACGACTACGACAGTGAACTCAGATACTTCGGAAGACCTGTTCCTGCTATGCAGGGTATGGATGTTTCAGGAAGAGTAATCTATCTCGGTTCTTTCTCTTCAACACTTTTCCCTGCAATCAAAATCAGCTACATGATTCTTCCGGAACATGCAGCCAGAGTATTTGATACAATTAAAATGAACTATACACAGACATGCTCCAAGGCAGAACAGCTGACTTTAGCGCTGTTTATGAACGAGGGGCTGTACCAGACGAACATAAAAAAACTGAGAAAGCTTTATGCGCAGAAACTGCAGAAAGTCATTTCCTCAGTGGCTTCATACGGCAATGGGGCTGTATCAGCAAAAAACACATCGTCGGGAATCAACATAATTCTGTCATCTGATAACGCAGTGAAGATTATTGAGAAAGGCAAAGAGATGGGGCTGTCCATAAGCCCAATGCAAGGTGACAGTGACAAAGCAATTCTCTACTATAACCAGATTCCTCTGGATAGAATTGAAAGCACAATAAAAGAGCTTATCCGGGGATAAGCTCTAAACAATTCCCATAATTACGGGAGTAATATACGTTTCAACCAGTGCTGCAATGATAAGCATAGGTGTGACAATAAACAGGAAAACCTTAGCTGTGTTAATGAAAAACGTTCCTGCGCTTACAGAATTGAGCCTGCCCCGGTCAAGTATCTTGCTGCATATAAATCTGCAGAGCTGAAATCCCATTGCAATTGATATGCAAAGTGCCGGAATCTCAAATATGCCATGCGGCAGGATTCCTGTCACAATATTCATTAGTATCTTTCCGCCGGAAGCTCCCATTACAGCAAACACTCCTCCTGTTACAGCACTGTTTGTCAGAAGAACAAAAACAGGAAGAAACAGAAACGGAACAAAACCAAGAATCAGGGATATTCCGGATGCTTTCCAGTTGTTGAGAAACAGTGCAGCAACCTTTATATCTCCTGAATCGCTTATTATCCCCTTCTGGTCAATCATTTCAGCAAACTGTCTCATTATCTCCTGTGCAGCGTCTATCTTCAGGGAAAATCCAAAATACCCGAGCACACACATCAGGACAAACACCGCAACAGTTACTATCGATGGTATCAGCACATAATGCCTGAAAAATGCCTTCATCTTCACAATCTCAAACCGCCTTTCTATATATCTCCTACTGAATAATGATTGTAGCACAATTTGATTTACCTTATCAAGTATGTTAAAATCAACACATAATTCAGGAGAATGCTATGGGTAAAAAAAATTCAAAAAACACAAAAGGAAAAATAGTATCCGCCGCATGGAGTCTTTTCTATGAGCAGGGATACGACAACACAACAATAGATGAAATCGTCGAAGAGTCGGGAACCTCAAAGGGCTCCTTCTATCACTACTTCAAAGGCAAGGATGCAATACTGAGTTCACTTTCCTACCTGTTCGACGAAAAGTATGATGAGCTCCGCGATACTATGGATGCGGGAATGTCATCAATTGATAAACTTCTTAAACTGAATCACGAGCTTTTTATGATGATAGAAAACAGCATCAGTATCGATCTTCTCGCCAGGCTTTATTCATCACAGCTCATAACAAACGGCGACAAGCATCTGCTTGATCAGAACAGATCCTACTACAGGATGCTCAGAGAAATTGTAAGGGACGGACAGGCAGAAGGAGAACTGAGAGATGATGTTACATCAAATGAAATAGTTAAGGCGTATGCTCTCTTCGAACGAGCTCTTTTATATGACTGGTGCCTTTGTAACGGAGACTATTCTCTATACAGTTATTCTGACGGCATTCTTCCGATGTTCCTTGAAGGTTTCAAAAAACACAAGGAGTGATTGCCTCACTCCTTACTTCTCCGGTTATTTTTCTTCATCTGCTATTCTAGGTATATCTCCGACTCCATCCAGAATTACAGTCGGTCTGTATGCAAACTGGTCAACTGTCTCAAGACTGGATATTCCCGACAGCACCAGTACTGTCGACATTCCGCTTTCTGTTCCCGTTATTATATCTGTATCCATTCTGTCGCCAATCATAACAGAATCAGCAGAATGAACACCAAGCATCTTAAGTGCAGACCTCATCATCAGCGGATTTGGTTTGCCGCAGAAATACGCAGTCTTGCCGGTAGCAATTTCTATCGGTGCAATAAGAGCTCTGCATGCAGGCATGATGCCATTCTCCACAGGACCTGATGCATCTGAATTTGCACCTATAAGTTTTGCACCCTTCATCACAAGATTAGTTGCCTTGGTAAGTGTATCAAGCGAATATGCTCTTCCCTCTCCCACGATTACATAATCAGGATCGTAGTCATTCATCGTAACTCCGACATCATAAAGGGCATTCAGAAGTCCTGCTTCTCCTATGACGTAGGCACTGCATGAAGGTGCCTGATCCCTGAGAAATGCAGCCGTTGCAAGTGCACTTGTGTAGAATCTCTCTTCAGGCACATCAAGCCCGAGTCTTTCCAGTTTCTGCTGCAGTTCCCTCGGTGTAAGCCCAGAGTTGTTGGTCAGGAACAGATATTCCTTGTTTTCTCTCTTAAGCCAGTCTATAAATTCAGCCGTTCCAGGAAGCACTTTGTTACCATGATATATTACCCCATCCATATCACATATGAATGCCTTCTTCTCATTAAAATCAATCCTCATTTTTTATCTTGTCTCCTTTCGCGCTTTCTGTTAAACAATTATATCATATTATCCTGATTCCGTATATTGCCGATATCTCGGAATTTTCTGACTTTTTGTTGACATTCTGCACAAACAGTACTATACTTAAGATACAGAAAATCATTGGACAGATAATTAAGCGAAGTCCGGCTGACAGGACATAATCTCTGTTCGAAGTTACGTAGAGATATCTGAATGATGAGTCCGGTGATGCATCAGATGAACAATATGAGTATGAGGAGGTTACAGGTGAAGCTTAAAGAAATTTATTAATAACCCATCCGAGAGAGAGTGGAATCGGATGGGTTTTTTAATTAATCTATATCTTCATAAACTGTTTCCGGCGGAACATCAAGCCTTTCAGGATGTCTGAAGTTTCCTGAGAAAATCTTCAATGCAGAAGCATAGTAGAATCCGTCTGTAATCCTGTCATCAGTAACAATGATATACTCCATATACTTCTTTTTTACGACACTTCCTTTAGAATCAATTTCATATTCCGTCAATTTCGGTCCCGTGGCAATAAACACCGGTATGTTTCCAAAGTTATACAGATGATGGATAACAGGCGGAATGCCCAGCGATCCCATAGATGTATAGAAGAAGCTTCCATGAAACGGGCTGACAGAAAGAAGCGCTTTTGGAAGCAGCCCGAAGTAATCAAGCGTCTTCAGGCACCATACACCGAATTTGAATATTATCCTCGGCATTCTTATAAGAGCTGCCGCCAGATTATCAAAATCACTGTCAAGTCCCCCGCCCTTTTCCCTGTCTATCGCGGTTTTCAATTTGTTGTAGACATCAGCAGCAGTATCCTTCGGATCAAATACAACCTTAATACATGTGTTAGGAGCTTCCAGTGTCATCTCCTTTTTGATATCCATATTCATTTCAATATTGTGTCTTGCATATATTCTCTGTCCTGATATGATACGGTTTACCGCCGGCCGCTGGGATATTGTACGCACATATGAAGCGATTACAAAGTGCATAAGTCCAAAGCCCTTGTAACCCTCTTCACGCTTCTGCTTTATATATTTTTCGACTTCCGATATTTCCACTTTTCCCTTTATATGATTAGTGGCATCATTCCTTTCGACCATTATAAACGGTTCCACTCTGTGCATCGGTGAAAGACTGCGAAGCAGTCTGCCATCCGCTCTGTCACCTATTCTTCTCACCATTACCTTTTCCTGATTACCTTTTCCCGTTTCTTCTCAGCTGCTTCTATCACATGTTTCATAAGTATTGCCGATGTTACACCTCCGACACCGCCGGGAACAGGCGTAAACGCCTCAGCAATTCTTTCCGCATCGCATGTCCTGACATCACCGCACATTTTACCATCTTCATCTACATTTATTCCAACATCCAGAATTATCTGTCCCGGTGCCATGAGTTCAGAAGTCACATTATCAGCTACTCCTGCAGCGGCAACCAGAATATCCGCATTCCTGCAGTATTTCACAAGGTCTTCCCTATCTGTCCGGGTATGACATATCGTAACAGTAGCATTCTTGTTCATCAGCATCATCGCTGCCGGTCTCCCTATTACCAGGGATCTTCCTATCACAACAGCTTTTTTTCCCTTTGGATCTATTCTGTAGAAATCAAGTATCTCCATACATGCACTTGCTGTACATGGCGGATATCCCAGGTCTCTGCCCGAAAAAACACCGGCTAAAGATCCGTCAGTTACTCCATCCATATCCTTTGCCGGATCAATCGCATTTCTCACTTTCTCATCGTCAATCTGAGAAGGCATCGGCCTGAATACCAGTATTCCATGTATCGAATCGTCTTTGTTGATTTCATCAATTACTGCAAGGATCTCTTCGGTTGACGCATCCTGCGGTGCAACATATTTTTTTATATCAACGCCTACCTTCTCCGCCCTTGAAAGAGCACCTCTCTCATATGCAAGATCACTTGCATTCTCTCCCGCCCTGACAATTGCAAGGCACGGCACTGTACCCTTCTTCTTCAGGGCTTCGCATCTTGAAGACAAATCTTCAATCAGCTTTTCAGTCACCTCTTTACCTGTCAAACGCTTCGCAGTCATTTACTTCAACTCTCCTGTTACATAATCGAATATTTCATCTGCCCTGACTGTATATCTGTCAATCATTTCCTGTGTTTCACCATTTATCTTCTCTGCATATTCCCGATTCTTCATGGAACGTGTATTGATATATACATTCAAACTTGCAGCCTGAAGCGCCGATTTCAGCATAACAGCTCCGCATCCGGCATCACTTACAGCAAGTCTGCTTCCCTTGTGGGCAAATCCCTCAATATAATCAATGGCACTGCAGCAAACTTTCATTATCTCAAACGGAACAGCTCCGGCTCTTCTGAGACAGTCTTCCATCACTGCATCCTTTTCCTCCCCTGCCGGAAGACTGTAAGCCTTCGAAAGCGGCTCAAATGCAGCCGCGTCTTCATCCACCAGTTCCGCAAGCCTCTTCATGAGCCTGTCGCTCCCGTCCATAAGCCACCTGATATCCTCCTCGACATCCGCGTATTTCTTCTTGCCCAAAGTCAGACTCCCAACCATCATGCCAAGTGCACTCCCAAGAGCTCCGGCAAGTGCCGCTGTCCCTCCTCCGCCGGGAACAGCAGCTTTGGAAGCCAGCTCTTCAATGTATACGCTGCATGGCTTTTCTATGTATTTCATATTTACCTCCTGTTTTCCCATTATTATTATACCCTAAAATCCAGCATTTCACAATTACAAAAGGCAGCCCGAAGGCTGCCCTGATACATATTAATTTAGAAAAGTCCTGAAATCTTTCCGTTTTCATCAACATCGATTTTTTCTGCAGCAGGAACTTTAGGAAGACCAGGCATTGTCATAATATCGCCGGTGAGTGCCACTATGAAGCCTGCCCCTGCCGAAACCTTGAGATTTCTTACAGTCACCGTGAATCCGCTCGGAGCTCCAAGCAATGACGGATCATCCGAGAATGAATACTGTGTTTTGGCCATACATATCGGCAGATTTGAGAATCCCAGTTCTTCGAGCTGTTTAACCTGCTTGACAGCATTGCCCACAAGCATAACTCCGTCAGCATGATAAATTCTTGTTGCAATTGCATTTAGTTTTTCCTCAATTGTCATATCCAGGTCATATGAGAATCTGAAGTCTGAAGGCTCTTCACATAATCTTACAACCTCTTCAGCAAGGGCCCTGCCCCCTTCGCCTCCCTTAGCCCAGACTTCTGAAAGTGCAACGTTAACTCCCAGTTCTCTGCATTTTTCTTCAACAAGATCAAGTTCTGCCTTTGTATCGGTAGGGAACGCATTTATAGCCACAACACAAGGAAGTCCGTATACATCCTTGATGTTCGAAACGTGCTGGAGAAGATTTGGAAGCCCCTTTTCAAGAGCCTCAAGATTCTCTTCATTAAGATTCGCCTTCAAAACTCCGCCATGATACTTCAGAGCCCTTACAGTTGCAACGATAACCACTGCAGACGGAGTAAGGCCGCCTACTCTGCACTTGATATCAAGGAACTTCTCAGCTCCAAGATCTGCAGCAAATCCCGCCTCAGTAACAATATAGTCTCCAAGTTTGAGAGCAATTCTTGTTGCTGTAATTGAGTTGCATCCGTGTGCAATATTTGCAAAAGGACCGCCGTGAATAAGTGCCGGTGTATGTTCAAGTGTCTGCACCAGGTTAGGCTTGAGAGCATCCTTAAGCAGTGCCGCCATGGCTCCTTCTGCCTTGAGATCATGCGCTGTAACAGGTTTTCCATCATAAGTGTATCCAACAATAATCCTTGCAAGTCTTGCCTTAAGATCGGTAATATCGGATGCAAGACAGAGAATTGCCATGATTTCCGATGCCACTGTTATCTCAAATCCGTCCTCACGCGGAACGCCCTGCATCTTGCCTCCTATTCCGTCAATTATATGTCGAAGCTGTCTGTCATTCATGTCGACAGCCCTCTTCCATGTAATCTGCTTGGGATCTATTCCCAGACTGTTTCCCTGCTGGATATGATTATCGAGCATTGCAGCCAGAAGATTGTTTGCCGCACCTATAGCGTGGAAGTCACCTGTAAAATGAAGATTAATATCCTCCATAGGAACAACCTGCGCATAGCCTCCCCCTGCTGCTCCGCCCTTTATTCCGAATACAGGTCCAAGCGACGGTTCACGAAGAGCAGTTATTGCATTCTTTCCTATTCTTCTGAGGCCGTCTGTGAGACCAACAGAAGTTGTAGTTTTTCCTTCTCCTGCCGGAGTTGGAGTTATTGCGGTTACCAGTATGAGTTTTCCATCAGGAGTATCCGCCTTATCCCTAAGCATGTTATAGTCGATTTTAGCCTTGTAGTTTCCGTACATCTCAAGATATTTTTCATCGACTCCCGCAATATCAGCTATTTCTCTGATATTTTTCATTTCTGTTTCCTGTGCAATCTGAATGTCTGTTTTGATTTCCATTTTGTTCACCTCAAACTGAATTAATATATGAAAAAAGCCCACCTGTCCCAGGCTTTAGCCCAGACGGTCGGCTGCTGATAAGTCATACTTCATGTGGTCAATTCCACTTCCGTCAGTCATATGACACCTTGATTTTACCATTCGGAAAACAATCTTTCAAGCCGGTATTTTCAAATCACAGCGTGTTTTTTAGAGGGGCGGATTCCACTTTGGGATTATGCGAAAAAACTCCATTTGAAAATCATACCCCTCTATGCAGGCCCGAAGATTTATATCTTCAAATATCTTCTAATTCTTATGTTCATCTGCATTCATTCCAGTATAACTGTTCTTGAAGAACAGGAAGTAGATTATAGCGCAAATAATAATCATCCCATATGCCACAATAATTACTGCATAGTCTTTTGCAATTATTTCACCCCTCACACCGCTTATCTCAACGATAAGAATAAGTGCAGGAGTTACAAATCTTATCATGACCGAGTACACTTTCTTAAGCCATTCAGGCATGGTGGAACCGCTGGCTTCAATTTCTTCCACAGCTCTCTCGGGCTTTATAATCCAGCCTACTGTTATACATGCAAACAATGCGCAGACAGGCATGAGAACTGTATTGGTCACAAGGTCAAAAAATGTGAGCGCATCAAGTCCGAAAAGTGCCGGTCCATCCTCTTCAAGAATTGCAACATGACCAAGAGAAATACCAATTGGAATTGATACGGCAAAGCAGATAATCATTATACCTGCAGCTGCCTTCTTTCTGTTAACCTGATACTTCTGAAGAATGAACTGGGTAACTACTTCAAGAAGTGATACTACTGAGGTAACAGCCGCAATTGTAACCATAAGGAAGAATGCAAAAGATACAATCTTTCCGATGAATCCAAGGGATTCGAATACTTCAGGCAGAATAATAAACATCAGAGCTACGCCCTGGCTGCTGTTTAACAGTTCAGGATTAAAATGTGCAACTGCAGGGAAGATAGCCAGTCCTGCAAGAAGCGCAACTATTGTATCAAATATGCATATCATTGCGCATGACTTTGTAATGTCGATTTCTTTGCCTGTATATGAACCATAGGAAATCATAATACCCATGCCAAGTGATAATGAATAGAAAGCCTGCCCCATTGCTACAAGTATTGTTTTTGTTGTTACAGTTGAAAAGTCCGGTTTAAGGAAGAATGAGAGTCCTTCCTTAACACCTTCACCAAGTGTAAGCGAATAGATTGCAATGCATACAATGATAACAAACAGCATCGGCATCAGAATCTTTGACATCTTTTCAATTCCCTTTTCAACTCCTCCCATGATAATTCCCGCGCTTATAAGCAGGAATACACCTGTAACTGCAATCACTTCGAAAGTGTTCACCGAGAAAGTCGAAAGAATGCCGGCATTTCCGTTGAATGAATTGACAGTGAACTTAAGAGTCCAGCCGCCAAGAATTGAATAGTAGCATATGATGAATGCCGGTATCGCCACAGCAACAAGTCCGAACCACCCAATATTCTTATTCACCACCTTATATGCGGATACTGCGTTTGCCTGAGCTCTTCTTCCGATATACAACTCACTGATCATAGTTATGAACCCGATTAGAAGAACACATGCAATATAAATCAGCACAAATGCCGCCCCTCCGTTCTGGGCCGTCTTATACGGAAATCCCCATAGATTTCCCAGTCCTACGGCGCTTCCTGCCGCTGCAAGTATAAAACCAATACCACTTGCAAAACCATTTTTCTTTGTCATTTAAATTTCCTCATTTCTAATAAAGTAGCATAAAAGATATTTTACCTTAAAATCCGGTTTGCCCCAAGATTTTTTTCAATACATTAATGAACTTCCCGGCAATTGAATTACCGGGACTTCCCTCTTATTGGCTTAAAAAAGCGAGGAGTTTCACCTCGCTAATCCAGTATATTCTTTAAAAATGTTTTCCTGTGAAGGGGTGTTATTCCATGAGTTTCAATGCCTTCATAGTGAGCCCTGGTACCGTAACCCTTGTTGCTTTCCCATGAATAATACGGGTATTCTTCGGCATATTTACACATTAGCCTGTCCCTTGTCACCTTGGCAACAATTGACGCAGCAGCAATTGAGATGCTTTTTGAATCCCCTCTGATGATGCCGGTCTGTGGAATATCTATATCAAGATTCAGCGCATCCACAAGAATATGGTCAATTCCAACTCTGTCATCTGCATCGCAGACAGCCGATATCATTGCTTCTTTTGTGGCTTCAAGAATATTAATCTCATCAATACGATGATTATCACGTGACGCTATACACACACATTCTGCATTCTGCATTATAACATCGTACATATGCTCCCGTTTTTTCTCGGACAGTTTCTTGGAATCATCAATTCCTGTAATATCCCATCCGGCAGGAAGAACAACACATGCAGCAACAACAGGTCCTGCAAGAGGTCCTCTTCCTACCTCGTCAACTCCTGCTATATTCACTTTGCCTTCAGCTCGAAGCCTGTTCTCAAACTGAGACATTTCAGCCAGCTTCTCTCTAAGTTTCTCTTCTCTATCAGCCTTAGTCATGAGTCTTCTCCAGTGATATTCTTCCTATCGCACCCGATCTGAACTCATCGAGTATTGTTTTGCCTGCTCTCTCATAATCTATTCTCTTTCCCGGAAGAATCCAGCCTCTCTTCCTGGCGACAGCTTCCATATTTGCAAGTGCAATCTCATTCTCGGTCTCCAGAGGATATCCTGTTTCTTCAGAACAGTCACCTTCTCTGTACAGATCGTCAAGCTTATACCTCTTCATAAGAAGATCCGGATAATCCTCAGAAAGAACTTTGATAAGTTCCAGCGCCAGATCCGATACTTCGAGGATTTCATCTCTGATTGACCCGCAGAAAGCCAGATTAAGTCCTGCCTTCGGATCTTCGAACTTGGGCCACAGTATTCCCGGAGTATCAAGAAGCTGCATTCCATTCTCCAGGGAAAGCCACTGTTTACCCTTGGTCACACCTGGTCTGTCTCCTGTTCTGGTGCTTTTTCTGCCTGTCATTCTGTTTATAAGTGACGACTTGCCTACATTAGGAACTCCTACAATCATAAGTCTGTAGGCTCTGTTTCTTACAGAATCCTTGTTTTTCTCAGCTTTAAGTTTTTCAAGATATCTGAACAGTTCTCTGACTCCCGTCCCTGTCATGCAGTTGATGGTCATGCAGTTTTGCCCGTTTTTTCTGAAATGCTCCACCCAGTCAGCGTTCGCCTTCTCGTCCGAAAGGTCGCTCTTGTTGAGAAGAATCAGTCTGGGTTTAGTTCCTGTTATCTCATCTATTATAGGGTTGCGGCTTGATACGGGTATTCTTGCGTCTATAACTTCGATGACCATATCAACAAGTTTAAGATTCTCTTTTATCAGTTCCCGGGTCTTTTTCATATGGCCCGGATACCAGTTAATATTATCTATCATAGCCTTCTCCTTTCCGCAACTTAAAAGGGAACCGTCAGGTTCCCTCAACAAGCTCTTATTTAGCTTTGATCTTAGCAGCTTTACCGGTTCTCTGACGCATGTAGTTAAGCTTAGCTCTTCTAACAGCGCCCTGTCTTACTACTTCGATCTTCTCAATCTTTGGTGAGTGGATTGGGAATGTCTTCTCAACTCCTACACCTGAAGCGATTCTTCTAACAGTGAAAGTTTCTGAAATTCCACCGTTCTGCTTCTTTAAAACGAATCCTTCGAAAACCTGAATTCTCTCTCTGGATCCTTCCTTAATCTTAATGTAAACCTTAACTGTGTCGCCTACATTAAAAGCAGGGATATCATTCTTCTTGTATTCTTCAGTGATCTGCTGTAATACGTTCATGATGTGTTCTTCCTCCTTCCCTCCAAGACGTTCATAGCGATAAAACATTATCTCACCAGAGGACCGCCCGTAACTAACAGAACCACTTTATCACAAACGCCTTCTGAATTCAAGAACTATTTTCTCTTTTTCAAAAAAATCATATCATTTCAACGACTACCGCAAATACGGACAGTGTTACAATCGAAAGAACCGTGGAAAGCATTACTCCCTTAGTTGCAAAACCCACATCTCCGTCATACTGCTGCGAATAGATTGTGGTGCATGCCGCAACAGGCGTAGCCATTTCCACTACCAGGACTTTTGTCAGAACAGACATTTCAGGGAATAATATCCATACTGCGGCAAGGAAAATCAGCGGCATGACTATGAGTCTTGCAAATGACATAGCGTAAAGACTCAAATCACCCACCATTTCTCTGAAGTTCACCTTTCCAAGCTGGTATCCCACTACCAGCATGGCAAGCGGTGATGTGGCCGCCCCTATTGTTTCAAGAGGAACATAAATCACCTGCGGAAGACTCACTCCCGCAATAAAAAGACCAAGACCTATGACTATCGATGCAAAACCCGGTGTCATAAAATGTTTTATGCTCAGTCCTATATGTTTTCCCGTTGATTTTTCTATCAGAATCATACCTGCCGTAAATATGAACACATCCTGCACACAGTCAATCAGTGCAGCATAAAAAGTTCCTTCACTTCCGTACAGAACAGAGCAGACCGGTATGCCCATAAATCCGGTGTTTCCGAACATCAGCATGAAAATAACGAGATACATCTTGGCGGATTCCATTCTGAAGCTTTTTGCCAGTACTCTGGCAAGCACGAATGCAATTCCTATTGCACACACCATTGCAGCTGCCAGTATTCCCATATTAACACAAAGCTCCTTTGAGAAATCTCTCTGAAGCGATATTACTATGAGACAGGGCCATGTCAGATTCACAATTACAGATGAAATCCCTTTGCTCTGATGCTCGTCAATGACATTTGCCTTTGAGAGTACAAATCCCGGTATAATCATCAGAAACAGTTTAACAAGTGATAGTATTATCTGTGTTGTTGCCATATGTATTCCTTTCGTTATAGAACTGCCAGGTTTATCAGCCCTATTACAAGTCCTATCAGTGCACCCAGATTGATTACAGCCTGCAGTTCCCTCTTCATTACTGAAAGAACAAGCTGTTCGAACTCCCTGATATCCATGCTGTTTATCCTGCTCTCAACTATGCCCGAAACATCTATCTGAGGCATCAGACTTTCCGCTCCGTTTTCAGCAAAATCTTTTACTGCCCTAAACATCAGGGCTCTGTAATCGATTTTAAACGATGTCAATTCCTCTGCGACCGTTTTTTTTGCAATCGCTTCCACTTCATCTGTAACAAGCTCCTGAATTCTGACTTTTCCCTCGTTGTCCAGATAATCATAAAGACTTGTACATATCGGATCTGCAAATGATTCTATCATGGAAGGAGTGACAAACATGGCAAGCATACTTCCTGATATCTTGTCCATTATAGCCTTGCCGCCCCTGTCAATTATGAAACTTCTGAGGTCCAGCTCTTTAACTCCTGCAGCTAGTTTCTCAGTAATCTCCTCTTCAATTCTGTCAAGAGACTCATCTGTTACAAGAGTATCTATACGCATATCAAGGCTGATGCTTCCTGCTGCTTTCTCCGCAAGACTGTCCACATCAAACGCTCCCATGATATCATCCGCCGTGAGAAGACTCCCTTCTATTGCCTTTCCGCACGCCTTTGCAATCCTCTCTTTATTCTTAGGTATTACTCCAGGTGTCAGAGGAATTCTGAATTTCCCTATCATTACCGGTCTGTACGGTCTGAACAGCATTTTTACTGCTATGAAGTTGGTTACATATCCTATGCATGCTCCAACTGCCAGCACAATGATAACATGTGCTGCTGTCATCTGATCATCTCCCTTGCATATTTCAGGCCCGCCATAAGACGGGCCGTGTCATTTTATTTAGGCTTGTATGAGCTCTTGAGATCTACTATTCTGTTGAATACCTTTCTGTCTTCAGTTGTAAGTTCGCTGTCCGCGATATAGTATCCATGTCTGAAGAACTGGAACCTCTCTCCCGGCTGTGCATCAGTTATTGATTTTTCTGCATAGCACTTCTTGATTTCAACAGAACTGTCATTGAGGACATTATTGCCATCTTCATCAGGTATCATAAGATAGCTGTAGTTTCTTACCTCAATCTCAACTGCATCTTCTGCATTTACCCAGTGAATCGTTCCCTTCACCTTGCGCGAGTCCGCTCCCGGTGTTCCGCTTTTTGTATCCGGGTCATATGTGCATAACAGTTCCCTGATTGAACCGTCTCCATTCTTTATAACTTCATTACATGTAATGAAGTATGCCCCCTTGAACCTTACCTCATTTCCCGGATAAAGCCTGAAATACTTCTTCGCAGGAACTTCCATGAAATCCGCTCCGTCAATGTACAGTTCTCTTGAGAAAGTAACCTTGCGGCTTCCCTTCTCCGGAACTTCTCTGGAGTTTTCGATTTCGCACTCCTCAGTCTGCCCCTCAGGATAGTTTGTAATAACCACCTTGATCGGATCCTCTATAACATTGCGAGATTCAACTTTTGCCTTAAGATCTTCTCTGATGCAGTGCTCAAGTAGAGAAATCTCAACTGTTGAATTTGCTTTAGCAACACCTATTCTCTCGCAGAAATCTCTGATTGCCTCAGGAGTATATCCCCTTCTTCTGAGGCCTGCAACAGTCGGCATCCTCGGGTCATCCCATCCATCGACAACACCGTCATCAACCAGAGCCTTAAGGTATCTCTTGCTCATCACCGTGTTTGTCAGGTTGAGCCTTGCAAACTCAATCTGCTGCGGCGGATTAGGCCATTCAAGTTCCTGAAGAACCCAGTCATAAAGCGGTCTGTGATCCTCAAATTCAAGTGTGCATATCGAATGTGTGATTCCTTCGATTGCATCCTCTATCGGATGAGCAAAATCATACATAGGATAAATACACCATCTGTCACCTGTATTATGGTGAGAAGTGTGCGCTATTCTGTAAATAACAGGGTCTCTCATATTAATGTTTGGAGATGCCATGTCTATCTTCGCTCTGAGAACCTTCTCTCCGTCAGCATATCTGCCTGCCTTCATCTCTTCAAAAAGAGCAAGATTCTCTTCGATGCTTCTGTTCCTGTAAGGACTCTCTTTTCCCGGTTCCTTCAGTGTCCCTCTGAACTCTCTAATCTGATCGGCATTAAGATCACATACAAAAGCTTTGCCTTTCTTTATCAGAGCAACAGCGCATTCGTACATTCTGTCAAAATACTCTGATGCCCAGAGTCTCTTGTCCCAGCTGAAACCAAGCCACTTGACATCTGACTCGATTGCATCAACATATTCCACATCTTCCTTGACCGGATTAGTATCATCATATCTGAGATTGCATTTTCCTCCGTACTTCTGAGCTGTTGTAAAGTTCAGACATATCGACTTGGCATGTCCAATATGAAGGTAACCGTTTGGTTCCGGCGGGAATCTTGTATAAACGCTTTGAACCTTACCTGATTCAAGATCTCTGTCTATGATATTATGGATAAAATTATTGCTGTTTTCCATTTCCTTTATTTCTGCCATTTTATCTGTCTCCTCTTATTACTTTGACACGCCCTATTATATCACAACCGTGCAAGAAATATAGACCAGATGAAAAAAATTACTAACTTGCGTCTAAATGAACACGATTTTTTTGCGCATTTCAAACAAACCCCGAAATTCTGCTGTAATTCGCAAATATATCGGTTTAATTTCAAATCATAACATTGACTGATTCAATATTTCTGGGATATGATGAAATCGTATTCGGGATATACTCGATTACTACCCTTTACTAAATCACAATTATAAACAAACTAAAGCAAAAAGAGCCGCGACGGCTCTTTTTGTTTACCTGTCATATCACAGAAAGATATCTCTCACCTGTATCGGGAAGAAGGGCAACTACCGTTTTCCCTCTGAATTCTTCTCTTTTTGATATCTGTACAGCAGCCCAGTATGCCGCACCCGAAGTTATTCCTGCGAAAACACCCTCAACCTGCGCAAGCTTCCTCATGGCATCAAACGCATCATCATCAGATACGGTAATCACCTCATCGCATATGCTTCTGTCAAACACATCGGGAATAAAATTTGCACCTATTCCCTGAAGTCCGTGAGGACCTGACTTCCCCTCTGAAACAAGCGGTGAATCAGAGGGTTCAACCATCACAATATGTACATCCGGATTCATCTTCTTGAGGTATTTTCCTGTTCCTGTTACGGTTCCGCCTGTGCCCATACCTGCGACAAACACATCCACGGTTCCGTCTGTATCCTCCCATATTTCAGGGCCTGTGGTCTCCATATGGGCAATATAGTTTGCAGGATTCACAAACTGTCCTGCAATTATGGAATTATCATTCTCACTGTGCAGTTTTTCCGCCATGCTGACAGAACCCGCCATTCCCTCACTGCCCGGAGTAAGCACGATTTCCGCGCCATATGCCTTAAGAAGCTTTCTTCTTTCGATGCTCATGGTATCCGGCATCACCATTACCGCTCTGTAGCCTCTCGAAGCAGCCACCATGGCAAGACCTACCCCCGTGTTTCCGCTGGTCGGCTCTATTATTGTACCGCCGGGCTTCAGTCTGCCTTCCTTCTCAGCCTCCTCTATCATCTTGAGCGCCGGCCTGTCCTTTGCGCTGCCGCCCGGGTTCATTCCCTCTATCTTGACAAGTATCTCCGCATCGGCACCGCAAAGACTGTTAAGCCTTGACGTATGAAGAAGCGGCGTATGCCCTATAATTTCCGTTATGCTTTCTTTAACATTTCTCATATCTTCGTATACTCCGATATCCTTCCATCTTCCATTTCTATCGTATATCCTCTTCCGGGATCAGGCAGCCAGCTCCAGTATCCGTTACCGAGTCCGTTTCCGAAAAACCTGCTCATGATACTGCATATTACCGCTCCATGAATAACTGCCAGCGAAACTGCATCCTTAGGCCTGTTCCTGAGCTTTATCATCTGAAGTTCATGATCTGTCAGCAGCATATCAAAGCCTTCAGTGACTCTTTCGTAAAAAGTCCTCATGCTCTCGCCGCCCGGAACCTGTGAATCAAATGTTCTCGTCTCAAACCACTGCCTGTATTGCGGGTTCGCAGTCAGCTCCTCATGGCTTCTGCATTCAAAATCACCGCAGTCCCACTCTCTCAGCTTGTCAATTACAACTGAATCTCTGATGCCGTAAATGGTGTCAAGCGTCTGCGACGTCCTCACAAGGCCTGATGTGAATATGAGAGTATCATCATCTATCTTCGGATATATTCCCTCTTCCTTAAGCTTCCTGAGGCCTTCATACCCCTCTTCTATAAGGGGGATATCACTCCGTCCGTAATACCACTGCTTCTTATTCCCCTCTGTTATTCCATGACGAATGAGATGTATATATGACCTCAAGATATTCCTCCTCTTTTTTCCGCTTCGCTGTTCATTACTCCCATAGCCCATTCAAAATCAATCACTGTTTCGCTGTCTCTGCGAAGAGGAGCAAAATACCCGCCAAACTGTTTCTCAACAGACTCATAAACTTCCTTTGCCATCGGTGCCGCAGCAACCATTCTGCCACCGTTCATCATTATAATTCTCATTTCTCCGGTGCTTGTATCAAAAAGAACTTCTTCTATATTTGCAGTATTGTTTGCCTTGTAGAATTCATTTATGAATATCGCCTTGACAAGTTCAACAACTCTGTCGTCAAGTCCGGCATCAAATATCATCAGCTTCTCTATAAGGTCATTCTGATAATTCACAGTTCTCCTTATATATCCCGGCAAAGTTGCTCCAAGCTCATTCTGAACCGTATCATTGTCATCCTCCCTGACATAATATATCATAATCTGGTTGTCCGGTTCATGATACAGAAATGGATGATCTGCATTAATCACCTTGCCGCACTTGTCGCATACCATCCTGAAATTCTGTTTTCTTCTTACTTTCTCCTTCATCTCCGGATTGTCAGCAGTATTGATAGTCTTCCACATTTCAAACTTCTGACTGTGTCCGCATTCAGGACATTTCAATATATTAATATAGCTGTCCGACATAAAAGCCTCCTAAATTTCATCTTTAAGAACAATATTACTACAAATGCCGGATTACATCAACCGGTCAGAAAACACACTTAAACATTACTGATGCTTTCAGACATACCATACTGTATTAGAATTCAGCCAGCCAGTATGCTTAACCAGTTTACATGAATTCGCACCACGCAAAACAGACTGCACATATGCGCAGTCTGTTAAAATATTTCTTTTTAGTCACAGATTGTAGAAGTTGCAACATCCGCAATCATATGTGTCACCATCATAATCATCAGAATCTCTATTGCTGAATCGATGAACGATTCTCTGCCTTTATCTTCCCTTTCCATTCTCGTCCGAATAACCATAATGGCGGCATACATCCTGCGCGTTTCAGCACTTACTGCAAATGTTCCGAATCCCTTTTCTGTCTTAAGGTATTCATCTGCCATAATTATCTCATCTACAAAATCATCAGTATCGCCATCAAGCGACGCAAGTATTCCAAGAGTCGCAGCCTCGATGCCTGTACCGAATCTGTGTCTGTTTTCTCTCAGCCCTTCGAAAATGTCTTCAGCACGCCTGCACGAAAGAATTACATCTCCACCACATAAAGCTATAATAAGGGCGAGAGCCTGCCTTGACCCTCCGCTTTTAAATGTTCTTCTGAGAATCTCATAACATGCATCCGTTTCAAGCTTCAGCCTGTCTTTGTCTCTGCAGGAAATAGCAAGCATTGCCGCAAGCGGTATGCTGCTTTCAGATGTGCTGAATCTTCTTACCTTCTTAAGACTCTCATAACCTTCAAGTGTTCTTGCCGCCACTTGGCTGCAGTCCTCAGAATCTATTCTGCCTGCAGTGAATACAGACGCTATCGCTCTGTACACACAGTCTGATTTTCTGCCTCTGTTCATAAGACCGTACAGCATTTCCACCTTTTGCAGGAAGCCTTTCGGATCGTCTGTTCTTGCCATATTACATATTAGAGGTATTCTGATTTCCTCCCTGAAAACGGATTCTCTCGGCAGAGTCTCCCTCAGAATATCCTCACATAAGGAAAGCCTTTCAATTTCGCCTTTCATATCTATTTCTGCATAGGCAAGCGACATCATGCTGCTGTCAAGCTTGTATCTTGACCTTATTATCTCCCTGTTTTCTGCAAATATATCGCAGTTTCTCCTAATCTCGTTATACATATTCTAACCCTTAGGACAGATATATCTCGGCTGTCCCTTGCTTTTCTTTCCATATTCAACGGCCTCCTCAGGGCATCTGCAGATACATGACATGCAGTGTGTGCATTTTCTTCCCCATACAGGTCTGCCGTCCCTTATTTTAATATTCTTCATAACGCACTGCGCTTCGCACAGCCCGCATCCTGTACATCTGTCGTCTGCAGCAAATCTGCCCGCATGAACAAACAGCGGATAAAACACCAGGTTCAATGCCGTCGACTTTATTATGTCTGCAGGTGTCACCTTCTGACCTGCAAGACGTTTGCCTGTGCCGATCTTAAATGATATATCGTCAATACTTTTCTCAGCTCTTTCAATTATTGCAAGAGCTTCATCCTTTTCGGGAGCGCTGAACATTGCAATATAGTTCTCCGGCATAACAACTCCTGCACATCCCATATACTCCATATCACGAAGTCTGCAGACTTCTTTTATTTTTCTTCCTGCATCTCCCGTCTCACTTCCGCAGGTCAGAACAAAATATATCCTTCTGTTTCCTGTAAGAACAGCCCTGCCAATCCATTTCATCACAATTCTCGGCAGCTGCCATGCGTAAGTGGGCGAAACAACCACCCATGGCTTTGCCGAGTTCATCTGACTGACATCGTTTTCCTTAAGCCTGTCAAAGAGATTCATGCAGTCATCGTGAATCGCATCCGCTATTCTTCTTGCCACATATTCACTGTTT
Organism: Bacillota bacterium; assembly: GCA_016293805.1. Lineage (GTDB taxonomy): Bacteria > Bacillota > Clostridia > Peptostreptococcales > Anaerovoracaceae > UMGS973. The sequence continues at coordinate 39,539 of JAEDDI010000006.1, forward strand.
CCGGTTCCGCTGAAAAATATAACCATAGTCCCTTTCCTTACTGTCCTTTAGACAAAATCCGGGAAATCCCCTTTGTTCCATCTGTCTTCTATGTGCTCCAGCGCGATTACCGGCCCCTGAGAATAACTCTCATCCGGAAAATCTCTTTCAAACCGCCTTGCTTCATCCATCAGAAAAGGAACATCAGAGGGATTACCTTTTACTCCGATAACCATGCATAAAAGAGATTTCATATTTTCACTTTTCACTTCACCGTAATTGTCTATAATCCACTTTCTTGCATCTGCTGCAGATCTGAGCAGATAATATGCAGCATGATTTGCGAACACCTCCTGCCGGCTGGATATGATTCTTTCTGCAATATCCTGAAATACCTCATCGTCAAATTCAAGAAGTTTCTTTCGGAGAATCATCTGAACATGGGAAGGTAAGCTCTTCCGCATCATTTTCACAAGCTGAGAAGGGGAAGCCTTCTCAATTTCCTTTGCCATTTCCAGCTCCTCTTCAGAAAGAGGATGCTTCTTCTCCACTTCATCCTCCGCTTCAGGTTTCATATATGCCGTATATATGATATCAGCTGTACATATGACGTATCTGTCTCTGTTATCCAGGAATTGTTCCAGTTGTTCCTTCATAGCCTATTTCCTTCTAACTTTCTTTTTATTCTTATCCCTGACAGTGCTGAATACAAGCATTACAATCAGGATAATCAGCATTCCATAAAGCCAGTATGTATTTACAAACTCGTTTACAGCCGGTATCTTTGCAAGAAAAGCTGACCCAAGTATGAATGCCGATACAATTACTGCGGCTGCAGCTATAAAGCCTTTTTTTCCTTTTCTTGTGAACAGTCCCGATGCATATTTTATTACCCTGCCTTCCTCTGCAATGAAATACTCTGTCAGTTTTCCGGGTTTATATACACTCTTGTACTCTAACAGTTTCTCAAGTGCATCATCAAGACTGTCTGTTTCATATTCAGTAATCCATTCTTCAGATGAAACATTCTCTGCAGCGAGGCCCTGATATACCTCTGTTGAAATTACATCACTTCTTGATGCTGAACATATTCTGTACATTTATTCTTCCTCTATATAATCCGCGTCAGCAGCCCCCGCCGCCGATGCCTCAAGTATCTCCTCATCACGAGCTGTCTGCCACGCCTTAAACTGCATGAGATCTTCATGTATCAGCCTAATAGAAAGAGCGGCAACACCAATATCATCTGCAAAGCCCATCATTGGAATCATATCCGGTATCAGATCGAAGGGCGTTACAAAATACAGGACAGCAGCAACGGCAATAATGGTGGCGCCAACCGGAATTTCCGTATATTCCTTTCTGACATATGCTTTTATCATCTCTGCCATTATTACAATGTCCGCAAGACCCGTACCTACTGCCGGCACTGTTTTAAGTTTCTTCTCCAGGTTTTCAAGAAGACTGTTTATCTTCGCATCGTCATCCAGTATTCTTTTTGCCTTCTCCTTATATTCATAAAAAGCCGCTTCTATTTTTTTCTTGGATATTTTCTGTTCCATATCCATCCTCCATATTAAATGATAATTCAATTATATACCAGATTAAGGTGTATAAACAATTAATTTTATTCTTTCCAACAGGAAGAAGGGGATATATAATGAGAATGGAGGTGCAGTATGGAAATAAAGACAATACGCAGACAGAAGCATATTACTCTTGATATGATGTCGTACAGATCGGGAATATCCGTCGAACGCTATCTTGAAATTGAGAACAGTAACGCAGCTCCTACTGATATTGAACTGCGCAAAATTGCAGTAGCTTTAGGTGTTAAACCGGACGAACTAGAATAATTATATAATACAGGAGGCTCTATGTTTTCAGGATTATCAACAAATGAACTCATCTCAATGGTAAACAGAGGCAGCAGGGAAGACAAGGATTATGCCGCAGGATATGCGCAGGCACTAATCGACCTGTTCAGAGAAGGAATAATAGATGTTTCCCTTGCATCAGCCAGACTGAATATTTCAGAGGATGCAGTAAAACTGCTTGCTGAAAAGTAAAACCGCCCGCAGGCGGTTTTTTTAATATCCAAGTTCTTCATTTATCAGTACGACTTCAACGTCTTCAATATCGTTCATCTTCCTGTAGTATATGACCAGCGCATTGCATATTCTTTCAATCCGATTGCAGTCATAGCATTTCTTTTCAGCTGCAGTTACACATGGTACCGGCAGATCGTATTTTTTTGTATTCTTCGGTGCGGCAACATTTCTAGCTCTGCAGACTGCATCATTCAGCGTCGCCTCAATTTTGTTTGTTCCAACTACAAAATACACCTTATCATGACCGAACAGGGATCCTGCCACTCTGTTTCCCGTTCCGTCGATATTAACCATTTCTCCTGTTTCAGACATCCCGTTTACCGATGTCAGGAACACTTCTGTCAGAAGACATTTTTTTGCAATTTCAAGAAATCCGTCGTTATCCTCGCTCTGATTCGGATCGTACACTGTGTTATGCGATGAAAGTCTGCCAAACAGCCCCATTGATATTAACGTATTGGAATCTCCAAATCCAACTGTTTTTCCGTCTATCTGAGAGTCAAGATAGTCAGCCGCCTCTTCTTTTGTTTCAAAATATGATACGGTATAATACTTTTTTTCAAGCGATTCTATTGTTTTCTGTATATTCATTCTGTATATTTCCTTCATATAAAAAATATATTCTTCATTATACAGAAAGTGTATAAAAAAACAACCCTTGCGGGTTGCATGATACAGAATATGGAGGGCTGACCGGAACAAACAAAACAACACTAAACATATATCATAAACGGAAAAGAAAACCGACCAGCCCGTTAAGCACGAAGTGCCAATATATTGATTATACTACAATTCACGAATTATGCAAGGAATTATATTCCTGCACTTCTGTCTGCTTTCTCGCAATTACGGAAAATCCACATTCGCAAAACACAAAAAACTTCTTGACAATGCCTATGTTACAATGTAAGATATAGACAGTTAGCAGTTGCTAACTGATAAATCCTTCAATTACTACTTACTCAATGTATGCTTATGAAAATACGCGCAGAGAATCCTCTGCGCAGTTTTTCATTTTATCGTAAATCTCTTATTCCGCATCCATACTATTTTTCAAACAGTTTAAGCAGTTTCAGTTTTCGGCTGCTGTACGGATGTTCTCTGAGTGCAAGATTGAATCTGCTTGAACCTATGAGAACTGTCTGCGGATGAGTGAATTCCCTGTATCCCCATTCTCCGTGGTATGCACCCATTCCGGAATGACCTGTCCCGTTGAAAGGAACACCTTTTACCATAAGATGAAGACACACTTCATTAATACATCCTCCTCCAAACTGCTGTGTCTGCATGACCTTCTTTGCCCATCTTATATCTTTTGTGAAAATATACAGTGCAAGTCCATGTTCCCTGTCTGCAATTTTGTCCAGAACATCATCAATCTGATCATCTTTGAACGGTACCACAGGAAGCAGCGGATTAAACAGTTCATGCTTCACAATACTCTCTTCGATATCAACAGGATAAATCACTGTAGGTGAATATTTCAGTTTATGCTCATTTCCATATCCCCCGTATACTATCCTGTCTCTGTATTCTTCAGCTTCCTGTGCACACTTCCTGTATGCGTCTGCTGAAACAAGTCTCGGGTATTCTGGATTTTCAGGTGCATTGCCCCCTATCTGTGAAAGAAATGCATTCTTGAGTTCTTCAACAAATTCTTCCGCAATCTCTTCTGCAACTGCCACCTGATTCACATTGATGCATATCTGACCGCTGTTGCACATCTTGAAAAATGCTATTTTCCTTGCTGCATCTTTAACATCTGCATCCTTTCTCACAATACACCAGTTGCCGTTTTCTCCTCCAAGTTCCAGAGCAACCGGAGTCAGATTATCAGAAGCCATCTTAAGGATATGCTTTCCTACCTCAGGGGAACCTGTATAAAAGATTTTATCAAACCGCTGTTCAAGACACATGTCAGCTGTATCGTGCCCTCCATCCACAACAGCCACATACTCCTCTGAAAACACCTCTTCTGTCACTTTCCTCAGCACTCTCGTGCAGTTCGGAGTCTTAGAACTTGTTTTTATCATGGCAGTGTTTCCGCCTGCTATGCTTGCCGCAAGCACTCCCAGAGAAAGAAGGAACGGAAAATTGAACGGAGAAACGATAAGGGTTGTTCCATACGGCATCTTGTATACTTTGGTAATGATACTCGGAAAGCAGGTTATTCCGCTGAAATGTGTTTCCGGTTTTGCCCACTTCTTAAGGCTCCTTATTATTTCGTTTATTTCCATCAGCGTGCTTCCTATGTCACAGAAATACCCTTCTGCTTCATGTCGTCCAAGATCAAGCTCCAGTGCCTTCTGTATTTCTTTTTCGTGAATCTGAATTGAAACTCTCAGCCTCTTCAGCTGTCTTATTCTGAAATCCGCATCGAGTGTGGCTCCTGTCCTAAAATACTTTCTCTGTCTTTCTAATGTCTCTTCTATTCTCTCTCTTGTCCAGCTCATGTTATCCTCCTGCTGTTATCTGCTGTTCAGTTCTATTATACACCTTACAGTTTAAGTAATGATATGGTTTTCGGATACAGCTTCATTTGTCTGTTCATGCGCTGAATTGTCTTTCCATCGGTTTCACAGCATGATATAATAAAATGTCGATAAAACACAAGGAGACTGACTATGAAGAAGCATAACAGAATTACAATCATACAGCTTTCAATTACTGTTATTCTTGCGGCTGCAGGAGTAATTACTGCCATATCAAACAAGGAGATATACCACGCAATAGCAGTACAGGCTGAAGTAAGAGCTCTTTGCCTCATACTGTGGCTCACTCTCATATGCTCCTTCATATTTATTCTTGTAAATCTCAGGATTAATAAACCGAACAAAAAAGAATATCTTGAACTCAACCACGCTGTTCATACAGATACTGTATCAGGTATTGCAAGCAGATTCAGCTGCGATATGATCATCGAACAGTATCTTGACAAGCCCCTTCCTAAACATATCGGCTGTATAATGATTGAGTTTTCAAATATCAGGCATATTAATGCCGAATACGGACACATCATCGGAAATGACTGTATAAGAGAGTTCTCAAATATTCTTCATACGGCATCTCAGGGACTTTGCTTCGTGGGACGAAACGGCGGCAACAAGTTCCTGGCCATATTCGAAACATGTTCACAGGATAAGATCAGCGGATTTCTCGACAGAACCAGAAAGTACATTATTCAGCATAACAGCAAACCCGGAAACCACACTATAGAATACCGATACGGTGTGGCATATGATGAAGGGGATGACGTAAAAACAATAACTGAACTTGTTGCCCTTTCAGACAGCAGAATAGATAATTAGCCTCTTCACATATATTTAGAGAGAATCGCGATGTTAAATCAGGACATACGGTATCTTGCTGAACTTGTTGAACAGGTGCGAAATGGCGATTCAGACGCTTTCGCGGAGCTTTACGCTGCCACCTATAAAAGACAGTACCAGCTGGCATACTCATATCTGAAAGATGAATACCTGGCACAGGACGCAATGCAGGAGACTTTCATTCTGGTCTTAAAAAATATAGGCCAGCTGAGAGACCCCGGTCTTTTTATTGCCTGGATTAACCAGATAAACTTCAGAGTATGCTATTCCATGCAGAAAAAGAAAAAAAGAATGGACAGTGAAATAAATGCGGCTGGGGAAGGCGATATTGAAATCCTCGCTTCAGACACCCCAACCCCTGAAGATGAGATTGTAAGAGTTGATGAAAACAACTACATTGTAAGCCAGCTTCTTAAACTTCCTTTTACGGAATCCCAGTGTATTATTCTCAAATATTACCAGAACAAGACACTCGATGAAATCGCATATCTTATGAATATCTCGCGAAGCACGGTCAAAAGATATATCAAAAAAGGTCTTGCGAGGCTTAATGAAGCAATGAAACAGTAAGGAGGTGAGAATACATGTCATCAAATAATATTGAACCGGGCAGCATGCCTGAACTTAATACTGACAGAATTGACGAGATATTAAAGAACGTTTACGATGCATGCGATACTGCGCCAAGCAGTGTTCCCATCGAAAGTCTCATCTCATATTCACATTACAGAAAAGAGCGACATATATTCGCAAAAGCCCTTGCAATAGCTGCACTTGTGATTCTTTTCCTCCTTCCATTTCTTTTTATCACACCTGAATTTGAGGTTCAGCAGAAGGGTACGATTGGCTCCCCTGAATATGTTGTATCTGTAAATTCATTCATCCCCGTTTCCGTAGTTACTGCAAGAATGGATGACGGAACAGGCCTTATGGTATATGAGTCGGGGTTTCATGAATACACAGTAATGCCGTCAGAGAACGGAACTGTATATATTAAGGTTATGCTGTTCACCAGGCAGTATCAGACAGCAGAAATATCAGTGGAGGATGTTGACAAGAAATCACCTTCAGTGAAGTCGCACAAAACCGATGACGGTCTGGTATACATATATGTCAGCGATGAAGGAACAGGTGTTGACTATAGCGGAATATACGCTCTTACTGTATCCGGCAAAACAGTCATGCCTGAACAGTACAGCAGCAGTAAAGGGTTTGTTGCTTTCCGCTATCCGGAAGAGACTCTCAACGTATACATTCCTGACATGGCCGGCAACATTCTGTCCCTTCTGGTTTCAATCTGATGTATGGAGGGATACTGATGCGAATAACGATATCTGCTGCAGTTATAATTGCTGCATTGTTCATATTTACAGCATGCGGCGGCAGCGATTCAGGAAAAAGCAGTCCTTCAGATGGAGGCAGAGAAACATGTACCCGGGTTCTTTCACCGTCCGATGACGGAGCCCAGACCTGCGGCACGGATACGGTAACAATTGATACATCCAATAAAGCTGACGGATATATAATGGTAAGGTATACAGGCGCAGCCGGCAAAGTCAAACTTCAGATGACTGCCCCCGACAGTGAAACCATATTTACATATACCATCAAAAATGACAATTATCAGACTTTTCCTGTATCTGCCGGAAGCGGAACATACAGAATTGATGTACTTGAGAATACCACAGGCAGCCTTTATGCTCTGCTGTATTCCACAACTATAGAGATTTCGCTCACTGATGAATTCGGTCCGTTCCTTTACCCCAACCAGTATGTATGGTTCACCAAAGACAGCGAAGCCGTATCTCTTGCCAGGAAGCTTTCTGAAGAGTCATCCGATGATATCGGTTTTGTCGGCAAGGTATATGAGTATGTAATTAGCAATATAGAGTATGATACAGCTAAAGCTTCAAATATAAGCAGGGATTACATTCCCGATATTGATGAAACACTGGGTAGCGGAAGGGGAATATGCTTTGATTTTGCATCTCTGATGACAGCCATGCTCAGAAGTCAGAATATCCCTTCAAAACTTGTAGTCGGATATTCGGGGCAGGCATATCATGCATGGATAAGCGTATATCTGAGTGAACAGGGATGGGTAGATAATATAATAGAATTTGACGGCAAAAGCTGGTCCCTTATGGATCCTACTCTTGCATCATCAAATGACAGAAAATCCGTACAGAAATATATCGGTGACGGAAGCAACTATACCGTAAAATACTATTATTAACGGAGGATACTAATGTCCGGCAAACCTTTTACAAATATCGAAACAGCAGCTTTCTGCGGACAGATGGCGCTCATACTCAAATCGGGTGTTTCCGTCATGGATGGCATCAGCATAATGCAGGAGGATTCTCAAAACAGCGAAGAGCAGGATATTCTCAGAAACATAGGCAGCGAGCTTGCTTCTACCGGAAGCCTTTTCAGCGCACTCAGGTCCACGGGACTGTTTCCGGAATACATGCTTCATCTTATACATATAGGTGAAGAAACCGGAACTCTTGATGAAGTAACGGCCGCACTTGAAACGCACTACTCCAGAGAAGACAGCATCCGCAGAAGCATTAGAAGTTCCCTGACTTTTCCGATGATAATGATCGGAATGATGATAGTTGTTATTCTTGTTCTGCTGATCAAGGTCCTTCCTGTGTTTAATCAGGTATTCATACAGCTGGGAAGCGAAATGACAGGCTTCTCTAGAGGGCTGCTTAAGATCGGCAATTCACTCAGCAGTTATTCGGCAGTATTTATAGGCATCCTCGCAGTTATACTCATACTGTGCATTGCGGGTTTCAAAACAGAATCCGGAAGAAAAACATTGCGTAAAATATGCCGAAGTATCGGTTTTACAAGAACCATAATCGAAAGCACTTCATCCTGCAGATTTGCAGGCGGAATGGCTCTTGCTCTAAAAGCTGGCCTCACACCGGACAGATGCCTGGAACTTGTCAGAGAACTTACAGATGATGAGCACTTTGCTAAAAAACTTGCAGAAACAGAGGCTCTTATGGAAAAAGGGACTCCCCTGACCAGAGCGCTCTTTGAAACAGGAATATTTACAGGTGTTTATGCCCGTATAGCATCAGCAGGAGAAAAAACGGGACATCTCGACATCGCAATGAATAAAATAGCAGTTCTCTATCAGGATGAAATCGATACAAGAATCAGCAGTGTTTTAGCTGCAGTAGAGCCGGCACTTGTTGCTGCCCTCTCTCTGATAGTCGGAATCATTCTTCTTTCAGTAATGCTCCCTCTTCTCGGAATAATGTCATCTATATAAAGGAGACACTATGGCAAGATTCACACAGACAAAACAAACCGGCTCATCACCGAAGACATTACTTGCAGCTGCAGTCCTTGCTGTAATAGTCGCACTGTTTACCTCCGGAATATTCCAGATAGCTGATACCTCATACGAACGTCAGAAGGAAAGCCTGGTAAATGCCCTCTCGAGAAACATAGCATATTGCTATACAGTTGAAGGCTCATATCCGGAAAGCCTCGAATACATTGAAGAAAACTACGGACTCATATACAACAGAGAGCTGTTTTACGTTGATTACAAAACAAACGGTGCAAACATCTACCCTGATGTTACTATTCTGGAAATAAAGGAGAACTGAGATGATCCGCAAAGCAGGCCATTCAATCGACTTTATCTTCCCTGTCATGCTGTTTTTTATATTCTCGCTTTGTGCAGTAACAGCGATACTTCTTGCGGCAAATGTCTACAGTGAAACAGCAAGCGGTGCATCACTTAACGCATCCTCAAGAACTGCCGTGTCATACATTACGGAAAAAATACATCAGAGCGACGAAAACGGAAACACAAGCACAGGCAGATTCAACGGAATCGATGCAATCATCATTGACCAGGATGACTGCCGCACTTACATATATGAATACCAGGGCACCCTGTATGAACTTTATGAAAAAAAGGAAGCCCATGCATTACCCGGCTCGGGAAACAAAATAATGGATGTTAAGGAATTTACTATCGAGGAATCATATGACCGTCTCATCACAGTCACATGTGAAGATGAAAACGGCATTAAAACTAAAGCCTCGGTAGCTTTGCGAAGCAGATAAGGAGGCAAGTATGGGTAATTCTAAAAGAGCTCGCCCGTCGAGTCTGTTCCTGATTGAAATCATATTCTCAATACTATTTTTCGCAGTTGCAAGTTCAGTATGCGTACAGATTTTAGCAAAGGCTCACACCATGTCTCAGGAAGCACGCAATCTTAATTTTGCAGTAATCGAATGTTCTTCTGCTGCTGAAATTCTGACTGCAGGCGAAAGTAAGGCAGACGCCGAGAGCCTTATTTCCGGATACTACAATTATGCTAAGACAGAAGACGGCAAGATAACCGTATTTTTTGATGACAGTTTTTCCGAGTGCACGAAAAAAGACGGCGCATATATCCTGACTTGCAGTCTTTCTGAAAACGGAAAAATGCTGGACGCCGATATTGTTTTAAACACTGCGGCAGGTGATGAAATATACTCACTTAAAACAGGCCATCATATACGAAGAGAGGTGCTGCAATGAAAGATAAAAATAACAGCACTCCCATACTGAACATCGGAACATCCTCCCTTCTCATAATCTTTGTTATCCCCTGTCTTGCTGTATTTGCCGCGCTTGCGCTCTCATCTGCAAAATCAGATCTGGAATTCAGCAAGGACCTTGCAAAACGTAAGTCTGCATACTACAATGCATCATACAGGGCTGAGGAAATAGCAGGTGAAATAGACTCTCTGCTGGCACAGGGAAAGTCTCCTGAAGAATGCAGTGCAGAGGTTAAAGTTTCAGGTGATACAGCAGACTATGAGGTAATGATAGACGACAGCAGAAAACTGCTCATCAGCCTCAGAATCAGCGGCAGCTCATTTGAAATACAGAAATGGCAGACAGTTGCATTAAAAGAATGGGAAGATAATGATACCCTCAATCTGATAGAGATTGACTAGGAGGCCCACAATGGAATTAAAAAAAATACTCTACAAATCCATAGCTGACGGCGGATCTGACGTATTTATAGTCGCAGGCAGACCTGTATCAGTAAGAAAAAAAAGTGTAATTGAGACAGTTGACGACAAGCCACTGACGCCTGAAGACACAGAAAACCTCGTAAACCAGATATATGCCTCTGCAGGCGGAAGAGATATGTCTGTAATACACAGCAAAGGGGACGATGATTTTTCTTTTGCCATACCCGGCCTTTCAAGATTCAGAGTAAGTGCATTCAAGCAGAGGGGAACTTACTCGGCAGTAATACGAATCATTTCTTTCGAGCTGCCTGTCCCTGCTGAGCTTGGAATACCCGAGAATATAGTAAACATGGGAATCGGAAGCAGGGGAATGATTCTTGTTACAGGACCTGCAGGAAGCGGTAAATCCACAACACTGGCATGCATGATAGATGCTGTTAACAGAATGCAGAACAAGCATATCATCACGCTGGAGGATCCTGTGGAATTCCTCCACAGGCATCAGAACAGTATTGTCAGCCAAAGAGAAGTAAACCAGGATACGGAAAGCTATATCACAGCACTGCGTGCAGCTCTCAGACAGAGTCCTGACATCATACTGCTGGGTGAAATGAGAGATTACGAGACAATCAATATTGCCATGACTGCAGCAGAAACAGGTCATCTGCTTCTTTCAACACTGCACACAATAGGCGCTGCAAATACCATCGACAGAATAATAGATGTTTTTCCTGCAAATCAGCAGAAGCAGATTCAGGTTCAGCTTTCTCTTGTTCTGACCGCTGTTGTATCACAGCAGCTTGTGCCGGCAGCGGATGGAAAAGTTGTTCCTGCATTTGAGATTATGACAGTAACTCCAGCAATAAGGAACATGATAAGAGAAAACAAAGTTCACATGATTCCAGGTGTCATAGAATCGGCCTCAAAGGATGGAATGATTTCCATGGACACAAGTCTCCTTAATCTGTATAATTCCGGAACTATAACTGAAGAGACAGCGCTCAGATATGCTGTCAATCCTGAAAACCTCAAGAGAAAGATAAAGTAAAGGACTTCATGCGAAGTCCTTTTAAAATCCGATATCACTTGAATCATTCACAAAAGCCTCTCTGTACTGCGCCTTCTATTCTACAAATCCATTCTAAGATGATTCAGCGCCTCCCTTGGAGTCCATCCGTGGTAAACCCATTTGTGTGTATCAAGAAGCATATCCTCTACAAATTCGGCAAGTTCTGCCCTGTCTTTGCCGTCTTTAACTTCAATACCAAAGCCTTCCATAACGTGAAGTGCTCTTCTGAGAATCATCTCATTTGAATCATCAGCACTCATATCCTCTGTTTCCTGAATCTGAAACTCTGCAACAAAATCATCGAGCACATCATCCAGTGTACAGTCATACTCATCAGCTCTTGCTTCCAGTCTGTCAGCATACATGTCCTTGACATATCTTCTAAGTCTTGTTTCTGCCCTGGTTTCCTCAGCATAGTTATTATCAGCGTACTTCATCAGTTTCTTTCGCGGAGGTATATAAAGATCATATCTTGAAGCTGCAAGTACAAGCGATCTGTACCCCGCGTTATTCCTCAGAGCAAAAAATGTCCTTATCTCATTCTCACCAAGTTCCTCCCGGGATGAAACAAAATCTACATACTCGTTCAGTTCCTCAACATACTGATCTTCATAAAACTCATTGAGCAAAAGACCGTCAACAGTAGTGAGAGTCTCTGTAGAAATCCCGGAAATAAGTTCTTTCAGCGTATACATAAAGAAATACTCAGGAGTAAAGAAAATGGTATTCCTGTAACTGCCCTCACTCCTTCTGTACCTGTCAAAGCCTGTATTAAGATCCTCATATGTCTTTATAATCTCAACAAGATCATTGTAGTGACATGCACCATAGTAGTCAGCCGCCGCAGCCGCATAAGTGTCCATCTTCTGCGCATATTTCTTTCTTGCAGTAAAACATGAATCTGCCGAAAGCCTGTCATACATCTCAGCGCATCCAAGCATCTGCGCAAACTCCTCAAGTTCATCATCGCTTCCCCCAAACACAAGGCACATTCCCTCAAACAGAGTATCGCTGGCACATATCTCAGTAAGAATTTCAACCCTGGTCTCCCTGTCCGGATTTCCAAATGCGGCATCTATTATTCTGACAAGAAGCTCTTTATCTTCAGGTGAAAGAATCCCCATACGGACCTTCCTTCCCGTCACAGACTCAATCATCGGCAGCATGTCGTGTTCACCCTCATTAAGAGAAACGGAAAAATCCTTGTTCCTCATAACAAGATCGGCTGCAAAAGCGAACATATCGTCTATAATCTGGTTCTTATGCGACAGAATACTGTCTCTTATCTTTCTTCTTCTCTCCTCCATAGCGATTACCTGCCTTTCCAAATACACTGGTGATTATGATATATCTTATCATACTGCAGTCGATATTTCACTTGGATTTATGATATAATTGAAGTTGAGAATAAACAGAACAGGAGAAGAAAATGATATCAGAACCATTAAAAAAGAACGGAACCATTGGAATCTGCTCGCCCTGTCACATAGCGGGCAGACAGGAGATGATGCTGATCGGATTTCAGCTCAGACAGATGGGTTTTACAGTAAAAGAGAGCGACAATATATACAGTAACACATACGGCTATGCTGCAACCCCGGAGGAGAAGGCGCACGACCTTATGCAGCTCATATGTGATGATGAGGTTGGTCTGGTGCTGTTTGGAGGAGGCGAAGGATGCGTTGAAGTGCTTCCTTACCTGGATTTCGAAGAAATAAAAAAACATCCCAAGAGAATCTGCGCATTCAGCGACTCGACAACACTGCTGAATTCCATATGGGCAAACACCGGGATGGAAGTGTATTACGGACTCGCACCAAGTGACTTCATGATGGGCCTTTCAGATTACAACCGGCTGTTCTTTGAAGGACACATACTGAGCAGAGATATGAACGAGCACATCCCCTATTCAAAGTGGATCCTGTGCAACGAAGGTGTCGGTGAGGGAATTCTCTTCGGAGGATATTCCAACAATGTAGCCCTCATGCTCGGCAGCAGATATTTCCCTATTGATAAAAGCCAAGACTATATACTGTTTGTTGAAGACCACGAAAGATTCGGAGGTCTCGATTACGTCAGCGCAATGATAGGACATATCGAGCAGAACCCTATAATGGATAACATCAAAGGAGTTCTTTTCGGACACTATTCCGTAACTCGTCATCCCGAGCTTTACGAAAGACTGAAAAGATTCGGAGAAGCCTTCAATATACCTGTTGCATACTGTGATGATTTCGGTCACGGAGATGCAAGCGCTATTCTTCCTATAGGAAGAAAAGCTGTACTGGATACAGTTAAAGGTTCCCTTACATACAAATGAGGAAGCGATGCTTCCTCATTCTTTATTCTTCCAGTGTAAACTTCCACGCACAGAACCACTCGTCCGGATGCTCATCCGGCGGACATCCGATACATTCTGTCCTGATTCTGTCGTCTATTCCCTCCGCAAACCTTGAATACTCTACAAGACCCGCACTCCTGCACGGATAATCATCCAGTCCCTTCCTTATCCTGGCAGTCTGAACTCTGCATTCATTCATTTTAAATATGAGCGAATTCCCGTCTCTTTCAGCCGACTGAACATTCAGTCTTCCGTACATTCTGAAATTCAGAGCCTTCTCCAGACCTTCGAGTCCCGGATGTTCAGACAGATTAAGAATTCTCTTAACTGACCACGCTTCAAACGGAGAGAATCTCCCCCATGTTGAATCGTTGCATCTCTTGGCATCATTCATACCATGGCGAAACTCCACAGCCTGAAACCATACTCCATCCTGAGCCAGCCAGTTTTTTGCGATTGAATC
>JAEDDI010000044.1 GCA_016293805.1 Bacillota bacterium
AATTCCAATGGATAGCAAGCTTTTTTTAACAACAAAGTGTCAAAGATGGGATTATGACATATGAAAAGCTCTCATGCAACCGCTTATTCTGATGCAGCAAAAAAGCAAAAGGCCGAAAGCCTTGAAATTGCACGATTTTTCAAAGTTTCCGACCCAATGCCAGTTTTATTCATTTATTCAGAAGACAAATATATCTGTTATTCAATTATTCGTAGTGCTTCTTGAACTTGATGTCAACAGGAGTTCTTCCTTCCTTCCAAACGATTTCACCCGGAGTAATACATTCCTGTACAGGGCAAACATTTAAGCAAAGGTGACATCCTACGCAGTTTTCGTTAAGCTCAGGTCTTCTTGTTTCAGTATTGAAATCGATTGCCTGATGTCCTCCGTCGTAGCATGATACGTAACATCTTCCGCATCCAACACACTTATCATCATCAAACTTAGGAAGAATCTTGAAGTCTCTGTTAAGTTCTTCAGCAGGGATAATGTTAGGAAGAGCCATTCCGATGAAATCATCAAGCTTTTCGTATCCTCTTTCTTCCATAAAGTGTGACATACCGCTGATCATATCTTCTACGATTCTGTAACCGTACTGCATGATAGCTGTTGTAACCTGAATGTTCTTGCATCCTAAAGCTAAGAATTCAGCTGCGTCTCTCCATGTTTCGATACCGCCGATACCTGAAATGTCTCTGCCCTTAAGTTCTTCGCACTGAAGAAGATTAGTTATAAATCTTAATGCGATTGGCTTTACAGCAGCTCCGGAATAACCTGAGATTGAGGATTTTCCGTTTACTACAGGCATAGCTGTCATATTTTCAAAGTCAATGTTTGTAACTGACTTGATAGTATTGATAGCTGATACTGATGCAGCACCGCCCTGGATAGCTGCGATTGCAGGTTCTTCCATGTTCTTGTTGTTTGGAGTCATCTTTGCGATGAATGGAATATCTGTCACTGAAGTAACAGCTTCGCAGTATGATTTAACAAGTTCAGGATTAGTACCTACGTCTGAACCCATATCATGTGATGTCATCTGAGGACATGAGAAGTTACCTTCGATAAGCTTGGCTCCAGCCTGTTCGCACATCTTAGCCAGTTCTTTCCATTCGTCCACTGTTGAACCCATGATTGTTGATACAGTGATATGATCAGGATAATCTCTGTTAAGTCTGTACATGAATTCGAAATTCTTTTCAGTCGGCTTGTCTGAAATCTGTTCCATGTTCTTGAATCCTAACCACGGAAGACCTTCCTTGTTAGTCTGGTCAAATCTAGGTGAACATTCATCTGCCACGAAGATACCAACAGTCTTGAAGAAACATCCGCCCCAGCCTGTTTCGTAACATTTAGCAACCATATCATAGTTACCACCTACAGGTGATGATGATAAGAAGAACGGATTCATACAATCAACGCCTAAGTAATTTATTGATAAATCTTTCTTAACTGCCATCTTACTTTACTCCTTTCTCTAAGTATTCAATGATTGCTGCTGCTGCTTCCTTTCCTGCTGCAACTGCTTCAACAACTGTCTTACCGCCGTTTACGATATCTCCAGCTGCGAATACTTTTGCAATGTTAGTCTTACCAGCCTCAGCTGCAACTCCACCCTTAGCATTTGCTTCAACGCCTTCAACTGCTTCAGGTGCCTGTCCGATTGCAAATACAACTGTATCGCATGCAATCTTAAGTTCTGAGCCATCAAGAACGCCTTCTCTTCCTGTAAAAGTGATAGCATCAACCTTGCCATCTCCTTCAACAGCCTTAGGAGCCATATTAGTTGTGATGCCAACGCCTAATTCAAGAGCATACTGGAATTCGTTCATATTTCCAGGTGCTTCTTCTAATGATCTTCTGTAAACAATCTTTACTTCGTCTGCGCCTAACAGCTTAGCTGTTACAGCACAGTCAACTGCAACGTCTCCGCCACCTACTACTACAACCTTCTTGCCAGGTTGAGTTTCAGTAGTTCTTGCTGCCTTTAAGTAATCTGCTGCAGCATATACTCCGTCAAGGTCTGTACCGTCAATTGGAGGTAACTTTGTTGCCCAAAGACCTGTTCCAACGAAAATTGCATCATAATCAGCAACATCGGCGATAGCAACCTTCTTGCCAAATTCAAACTTAACGCCTAATCCTTCAACCTGAGCGATATCATGGTCGATAACTCTCTGAGGAAGTCTTGAAGGAACGATTCCGTAAGTAAGCATTCCGCCTGCTTTTTCCTCTTTTTCGAAAATAGTTACTTCATAACCTGCTTTTCTTAATTCTGCTGCTGCTGCAAGTGATGCAGGACCAGCACCTATACATGCAACCTTGCCAGGTTTAGCTTCGCCTGCAACTAAAGTTTTCATACCGAAAACTTCTTCAGCTTCGATAGCATATCTCTGTAATTTACCAATTTCAATCGGTCTGTCGATTCCACATCTTGAGCAAGCTTCTTCACAAAGTCTGTCGTAAGGACATACTCTTGCACATGAGCCGCCTAAGATATTGTTTTCTCTGATTGTTTCTGCTGCGCCTCTGACATTTCTGAATCTTATTGATCTGATAAACTTGGCAGGGTCTGTTCCAGCAGGACATCCTTTGCTGCAAGGTGCATCATGGCATAATAAACATCTTGCTGCTTCTTCAAGGGCTGTTCTGTGAGTGAATCCAGCAACAGCTTCAGCAGTATATGCTGCTTTTACTACTTTACTCAATGTAACTCCTCCTTTAAATGTGTATATGCATATATAATCAAAATATATATCATGAATGAGAAACCGGCGAAGGATTGCTCCTTCGTCGGTTTTATTAACTTGTGAATGTTCAGTTTGCCAGTGAATTAGAATTCATCACTTGCATCACACTTAAGAACTGCATTAAGAGTAGCAGTAGCTACAGCTGTACAGTCTTCATCTGATACGTGTTCAGGTTCGCAGTGTGATAAACCGTCCTTAGTTCTTGCGAATAACATTGTTGTAGGAATCATGTATGCGCAGAACTGAGCATCGTGTCCGGCACCTGATAAAATCTTCTGCCACTTAGCGCCCATTTCTTCCATTGATTCTTCAACAAATCCGATTAATCTTGAATCGAATGGAACTGGGTCTCTTGACCACTGTTCTTTAATTTCACAATCGCACTGCTGCCATTTTTCAGCTGCTAATTCCTTAAGGATTTCCATGCACTGATCAAGAACTGCCTGTTCAGGATGTCTTACGTCTAATGACATGTAAGCTTCATCAGGAATTACAGTGTGGATGCAAGGGTGAACTTTGATTTCACCAGTTGTGAATACGAATTCAGGCTTGCCCTGAGCAACGATTTCAGCGTTAAGTGCATCATATCTCTTGTGAAGTTCGCATAAGAAGTCTGCCATAGCGTGAAGAGCATCATGTCTCTTAGCCATTGGGAATGTACCAGCGTGAGCTGAGAATCCATACATTCTAACTGCATAGTTGAACATACCCATTACAAGCTGAACAGCACCGATTTCGTTTCCGTTGTCTTCAAGGATAGGTCCCTGTTCAAGATGTGCTTCGAACATAGCACAGTATTTTTCAGGGCTGATTCTGTTTTCCTTAGGACCAGTATAAGGTGAAGCAGCAAGAGCTTCGCCAAAGTTTGCATATGGAGAATCGTCCATTGGCTTTGATGCCATCATGTTGTCATACATGAAGTTTGGCTTAAGATAATCAGGAAGATAATCGTAGCAGATGATTCCTGATACCATCATTGCAGGCGGATAAAGTGATCCTTCTTCGTTTGTCCAGATCATAGCTGTAATAGGGTGCTTATGAGGAATGTTTTCAGCAGCGATTGTTTCAAGTACTTCCATACCTGTCATAACGCCAAGAATACCATCATAGTTACCGCCGTTCTTAACTGAGTCGCAGTGTGAACCCATTACGATTCTCTTTGCATCAGGATCTGAACCTGGAAGAGTAGCGTACATGCAGGCAACGTCATCATACTCGATTGTAGCGCCGATTGCCTTCATTCTCTTTTCGAATTCTGCTCTAGCCATGTTAGCTTCTGCTGAAAGTGAATATCTTGTGATTCCACCGTGTCCGGCATCGCCGTACTGTGACATTGTCTTAATTTTGTCTGACATTCTTTCAAGACTACACTTATACATTAATTTGTCCTCCTTAAATATATATATCATTTGAATAACAAACCGGTTCTGTAACCAGTTACAATATAAGAATAACACAATAGTTTGAAAATTCAAGAATGCGGCTTCGAATTTCGTCCCATTCCTGCTTCATTTTGCGATTTTTTTGTCAATCTTCCCTGCCCAGGCAACAAAAATGTATAATTTTGCTCGTTTTGCGGCTTTTGCATAAGCAAATTAATATCCTTCGTACCTATTCATATATAAAAGGCCGGTTTCGCTTCGAAACCGGCACATATAATATATCCTTCTACATATCCAGATTCAGTTTATCCGCATCGCATATCGATACACATAATCCGCATCCTGTGCAAAGGCTTTCATCAATATCAATATCGTTTCCGTTTTTTGAAATCGCATTGTACATGCATGCAACTGTACAGTCACTGCATCCTTCTATACACGGAGTATCTTCTTTCTTGCATACTGCTACAGAAATCTTCATTTCATCGAACGACTTGAGATTTCTAAGAGCCTTTCCCTTTATCTGCGAAACGGATGAAATGCCGTTTTCACAAAACCATTTCTCAAGATCTCTGACTATCTCGGTAATTATTCCCGGCCCTTTTACCATGACTGCTGTTCCGACCTGCACCACAGAGGCTCCCAGCATCAGATATTCCACGACATTCCTGTAGTTCTCAACTCCTCCTATTCCGCAGATTGGAATATCAAGCGACTGAGCAATTGATGCAACAGCTGCCAGACTTATAGGTCTAATAGGCGCTCCTGAATATCCTCCATATGTGGGAAGAGACGGCATCGCAGTATCTATATCAACACTCAGTATGCATCTGATTGTATTAATACAGCTGATACCGGATGCACCTGCAAGTTTAGCTGCTTTTGCAATCTCAATAATATTTGTTGCGGTCTGAGACAGTTTCACTATTACAGGTATTTTCACATTAGAAACAACTGCCTTTGTGAAATCGTAAACAACATCCTTATGTGACGCTGCAACCTCAAGGGATTCAAACATCGGATTAGACACGCTTATCTCTATCGCATCAGCACCGAATTTCTCAAGTTTCGATGCAAGATATGCAACCTCCGAAGGGGTATGTGCAGAAACACTTGCAATTACTCTGCCGCCGGAGCTTTTTGCTACCTGCATTTCATATTCCCAGCCTTCCACCTGTATGTCACTGTACAGCCTTATGTTCTGTACTCCTGATCCGTTATATGCGATTCTAGGACATACATCCAGTATGGCATCGCTCACTATGCTCTCTGTTACAACAGCACCCGCACCCGCTTCTATGAGCTTTTTAATGCTCTGACCATCCCGGCTCCACGGACCTGCAGACACTATGACCGGATTATCCAGTTCCATTCCCAAAAAAGTAGTATTCATCAAAACATTTCTCCAATTCTTTCTTTATGACCGCACGATTTACGTATTTTAAGTTTTGCCATCAGGACCAGTTCCCTGTCTTCACCCGAAAAGGCATCTTCATCTCCGTCGATGAAATCTATCAGTAGTCTTGCTCCCATTACCCCCATCTTGTGAAGAGGTTTTTCTACAGTCGAAAGCTTAGGTGTGACAAGGTTTGACATCCTCACATTGTCGAATCCGACAACTCCTATATCGTCAGGAATCACAAGATTGTTGTCATGAACAGCATCCATAACACCAAATGCCAGAGTATCACTAGTTGCGAATATCGCCTGAGGTCTATTATCCATCTCGAGGAGTCTCTTCGCTGCAAGATATCCACCTTCGATAGTATTTGGTATCTCGACTACATATTCTTCCCGAAAACCTATTCCGGCCTCACTCAGTGCGTCCATATATCCCCTTTTCTTGTTCGCATTCTCCGCCCGAGGTGTTTCTCCGCATACTATGGCTATATCCTTATAGCCTATCTGCACAAGATGACCTACCGCCTTTGCAGCCGCCGCTCTGCTGTCGATTGTCACTGTATGTGTTCCGTTTACATGATTGTTTTCACCTATAATTACACTTGGTATCTTGTTTTCCCTGAGAAGATTAAAATCTTTTTCTTCAAGTGATGGATGAAGCATCACAATGCCGTCTACCCTTCTCTGAATCAGTATCTGAAGATATTTTCTTTCTTTCTCGACATCGTTCTCAACATTGCATATGAGCGTGGTATACTCCTTCTGGTGAGCAACATCCTCAACACCCTTTGCAATTTCTATAGAGGCATTATCCAGAAGATTCGGCAGCATCAGGGCAATTGTTCCTGTCTTGTTGAAATTAAGTCCCCTTGCAAACCAGTTTGGAACATATTCCTCAGATTTCATTATCTCTTCGATTGTTTTTCTGGTGGACTCGGCAACGGTTTCCGGATGATTGAGCACCCTTGATACCGTAGCAACGGACACACCTGCTTTTTCAGCAATGTTTCGTATGTTCACTTCTTCACCCGTTTCCTTTTTATGTCCCTCTTATACAAGTTCAGATGGAACATGCGTTCCATCTGTAAAAATGCATCATATTCTGCATGTCATATAACCAGCATATCTTTTCTTACTTCATCAGCTGTTTCCCTGCCTTCAAGAAATTCGACTACTGCAAATGCAAATTCCATAGCTGTACCGGGACCCTGCGATGTGATGATATTACCATCAACCACAACTCTCTCATCAACATACTCCGCTCCTGCACCTGTAATCTCAGCTTCAAGTCCGGGATAAATTGTAGCCTTTCTGCCTTTTAGAACGCCCTGCCTTGCGAGAACAATCGGTCCTGCACAGATTGCTGCAAGCGGTTTTCCGGCTTCATGAAGAACCCTTATCTGGGAACTGAGCATGTCAGCAGCACAAAGGTTCTCAACACCTGTCATCCCGCCAGGGATAATAATCATGTCACATTCATCATCATTGATTTCACCTATGCCGATATCTGTTATAATCGGAATCCTGTGCGCACCGGTATTGTATCTTGTCATTACATCAGCAGACACAGTCTTAACCTCTATTCCGGCTCTCCTCAGAACATCCAGTACAGTTACAAACTCAAGTTCTTCAGTTCCCGTAGTAAAATATAAATATACCATTATCTGAAATATCTCCTCTCATTGAAAACATCTCTGGGCTTTGTAGATACCCATACGATATAAAACAGCACAAGCGTAACTGCGAAGCATATTATTATCTCCAGCACTCCTGCAGCCGCCACTATATTACTTCCCATAATCTGCGGCAGAATATCCCCTTCACCGAATCTGATTCCAAAAAGTACATCTGAAACAGAAGCCCTCACAGGAGCTATCATAAGCAAAGCGCCAAGTACTGCCTGACAAACAAACTGAACAGCCACTGAAATAAGGAAAATCCTGCGGAATGCAGCTTTGGACGCATAACCGTCCCTTATGTGATACATAAACATCATCGCTGCCCATACAAAAGAAAGAATACCTAATACAAGAAGTACATCATCTATTGTTCTCATGACCTTGAGTGCATGATAATCCATCTTGGAAAACTCTGCCGCGTCGGCAAGATAATAGTCATACATCTCGTCATTTCTGTCAAGGGTCTGGATTTCATTTGTCTTGTGCTTCATGAATGCGGAAATCTGACTGCTCAGACTGTCAGTCTCCACATAAATATTCAGTTCCCGCAGAAGCTTTGCATCTCCGGGATTCTCCGAATCCGCCTGTTCCTGAATCCTGTCCATCTCCCACTTATATGCATCCGCTATTCTTGTGGATGCATTCAGAGAAACAGTGAATACAAAGAATGGAATCAGAACGACAAGTATCAGCACATACCATCTGGTTCTGTCTTTTGAAGTTCTATTACGGATATTCCTTTTCATTATTCATCTATCCTCAGTATCGTTGCACCCAGTTTTCTGAATTTTTCTATAAAGTTCTCATATCCTCTCTCGATATGATATATCTCCGAAATCTCAGTTGTTCCCTCAGCAACAAGTCCCGCAAGAACCATCGCGGCCCCCGCCCTAAGGTCGGTAGCTATAACCTTGCTTCCCTGAAGTGGTCTTGCTCCATATATTATAGCGCTCCTGCCCTCAACCTTGATGCTGGCTCCCATTCTGTTAAGTTCCGGTACGTGCATGAACCTGTTTTCAAAAATATTCTCTATTACAACACTCGAGCCCTCAACAGTTGTAAGAAACGCCATGAACGGAGACTGGATATCAGTAGGAAACCCCGGATACGGCATAGTCTTAATATTTGTGGAGATAAGCGGGTTAACGTTGCCCCTGACAAGCAGTCCCTCGTCTGTCTCCTCTATAATCACACCGCATTCTGACAGTTTGGCTGTGATGGCCTTTACATGACTTGCAACTGCATTGCGTATGAGTATCTCACCCCTTGTTATAGCAGCCGCAACCATGAATGTCCCTGTTTCGATTCTGTCAGGAATGATTCCGTGGCTGCATCCGGAAAGGCTCTCCACACCCTCAATCTTGATAGTTTCTGTTCCTGCTCCCTTTACCTTTGCTCCCATTTTGTTCAGGAAATTGGCAAGATCAACAATTTCAGGTTCCTCTGCAGCATTTTCTATTACTGTAGTACCTTCAGCCAGCGATGCCGCCATCATTATATTCTCTGTAGCCCCCACGCTGGGGAAGTCAAGATAAATAACTGCACCCTTGAGTCTGTTGCATGATATCTCAACATAACTCTCAACATCATTCTGATTTATTTCTGCTCCCAGAGCCTGAAATCCCTTCAGATGCAGTTCTATCGGTCTTGCACCGATTGTGCATCCGCCCGGCATATATACTTTAGCGCGTCCTTTTCTTGCAAGAAGAGGTCCTGCAACAAGAAACGATGCTCTCATCCTCTTTACAAGATCAAAAGGAGCTTCGACACACTTAATATCTTCCGTATAAATAGTATATATATTGTCATCAATCTTCTCTACGTCAGCACCAAGATACTGCAGCAGCTCACTTAATACATTAACATCTCTAAGTGCGGGAACATCCCTGAGCGTACATTTCTCATTTGCAAGAAGGCTTGCTGCCAT
Organism: Bacillota bacterium; assembly: GCA_016293805.1. Lineage (GTDB taxonomy): Bacteria > Bacillota > Clostridia > Peptostreptococcales > Anaerovoracaceae > UMGS973. Next base: position 9,140 of record JAEDDI010000044.1, read on the forward strand.
GATTGGCAGTACCGCGTTCTTGGCCCCGCTAATTCCAACCTCGCCCTTGAGCGGTCCGCTTTTCTGAACCAGATATTTAGCCAATTAAACCCTCCATTAAAACAATGAATCTATATAAGGAAAAATATACATATTTTAAGGTGTATACCTAGATATATAGTATATCATTTTTGGCATATAATTCAACAATCAAATAAAGCACCCGCTTTCGCAGGTGCTCAATTTCCGTTGCAGACACTATAGTGATTTTAATTCTTTAATACAGTTTTCACAGACATTTTTGTCATGTATCCTCTTAACTCCCTCAGCGTTTCCGCAGAAAATACATGTAGGCTGATACTTTTTGAGTAAAATAGTATTTCCATCCACATAGATTTCGATAGGATCCTTAATGTTAATATCAAGATTCCTTCTCAATTCGATTGGTAGAACTATTCTGCCCAGTTCATCAACCTTTCTAACAATTCCTGTTGCTTTAATCATCTTTTTTCCTCCCCGAACAAATGATTAGTAAGCAGCTATTCATCACTCTTTTTAAACAGTCCCTTGAGTGCAACAAGAGAATTTACCAGTGACGACAGTGCTTTTACTGAACTCTGATTGCCCTTCAGCAGTTCTGTAACAGATGACACTGCTTCAGTCACATCAGTTATTATACCATCAACTTCCTGCGTCTTTGCGGCAGCAGTCGATGTTATTACCGACACGTCTTCCAGTACTTTGTTGAGTTCCTTAAAGGTTTTAATCATTTTTGTTGCTGCAACACATAAAATAGCTAGCAGAACTACAGCAACAGACACTAAAATAAAATGGCCAATACCGGCTAAAGTTAAAGTTACTTCCATTTTTACCTCCTCAACAAACTAAAAACATAGTACAATAACGGACCTTTCTTTTCAAGCATTTTTTGTTTCTTCAAACTCTTTCATATATAGAAATAATATCGTCCGTATACGTATTATCTCTTCCGTAAACATTAAGATCTTTCAGTACTTTCAGCTGTTTGCCTCCATTCTTGACAAGATGCACAAGAACGATGTTGGCAGCATCTCCTTCCCTTGGTTTTACCATTTTTACCGCCTTGGGCTCGAGCTTGAGACTTCTTCCAATACAGAAAATATCAGCAAGCCTGGAAGGTCTGTGAACAATGAAAAGATCTCCTCTATGCTCCAGAAGAACGGAAGATGCCCTCATGAAATCTTCAAGAGTTCCGAGTATCTCATGACGCGCTATCATTTTACCGTCATCGGGGTTGACGATTCCTCTGCCGCTTTCCATATACGGAGGATTCATGGTGACCGTATCACAAGTGCCTAAATATCTTTCATCAATATCCTTAACATTCGCATTCACAAAACGTATTCTATCTTCAAGACCGTTGCCTTGTGCATTTCTCACAGCAATCTCATACGAACACTTCCTTACTTCAAATCCTGTAATCTCCTCTGCATCTGTTTTATGACTGAGTATCAGAGGCAGAATTCCGGTTCCTGTTCCAAGGTCCGCTATCCTGCGGGCTTTCCTTGCATTTTGCGCTGCAAAATCAGCCAGAATCACTGCATCAATACCATAACAGAAATCTGCAGTATTCTGAATCAGTTTCAAATTTCCAAATCCGATATCGTCGATTCTTTCTCCTTCGAATACCTTCATGTCTATTCTTTCATCAGTTTCTCAATTTCGGCAAGCTGCTCTGCATCAAGCTGTTCCTCTATATCCTTCTCATGATGCTTTTTTCTGCTTCCCATTCTTCTGACTTCTTCCTTTGTATATGTGAAGATATCAAGGCTGAGCTTTTCTTCTCTGTCAGGACCTGCCTCTTCTTCTATAAGTCTGACCTTTACCTTGTTTTCCAGTATATTTGTATCAACGACAACAGCCTTGCCGTCTTTTGTCTTTACTCGCTCTCCTGTCTCAGGCATTCCCTTTCTCATCTCAACATATAGATCATTTTCATACTTGAGGCAGCAGATAAGTCTTCCGCATACGCCTGAAATCTTTGTTGGATTAAGAGAGAGATTCTGTACTTTGGCCATTTTTATAGACACAGGATGAAAGTCCGAAAGCCAGCTGGCGCAGCAGAGATTCTTACCGCAGCAGCCAATCCCGCCCAGCATCTTGGCAACATCTCTGACTCCAATCTGACGAAGTTCAATCCTCATTTTGAATACGCTAGCCAGATCTTTTACCAGTTCTCTGAAGTCAACACGTCCGTCTGATGTGAAATAGAATATAACCTTGCTGTTATCGAAGGTATATTCGACATCAACAAGCTTCATGTCAAGTCCGTGCTTTTCAATCTTTTCCTGACATATCGCCATAGTGCGTTCTTTTTTTGCCAGGTTTTCCTCATGCTTTGCAAAATCTTTTTCATCTGCCAGACGTATTACTTTCTTTAATGGAGATATCAGTTCATCATCGCGGATTTCCTGTATCTCTCCGGCTACTGTACCAAACTCCATTCCTCTTGCAGTTTCAACAATAACTCCATCTTCATCGTGTATCTCAAATTCACCGGGATCAAAGAAATATATTTTACCGGCGCTTCTGAATCTGACACCGACTACCCTAACCATAAAACGTTATCCTCCGATTTTTAATATCATATACTTCAGGGCACTGGATATCTTAACATTCCGCCCTATCCTCTTTTTTGTTTCTTCCACAGTATCCACATTCTCAATTACTTTCTCAGGCGAATATCTTCTGCTTCCGGAAAGAAGCATATCCCTGTACATTATCTGAAGACTGTCGAGAACCTGAACTGCAGTATCTTTATCTTTAGATATTTCATCAGCGAAAGCCTTCAGCCTGAAAAATGCCTCACCTGTATACATCATGTCTTCAAGTTTTTGTGCCATTTGTGCAGCTTCATCGGAAGGAACCATATCTGATCCCTCCAGCCTGCAGAGAACACATCTGGACAAAACAGTCTGAAGAAAACTCTCAGTGTTGTCAGCAAGAAGAATTATAACCGTATTGCCTGAAGGCTCCTCCAGTGTCTTTAGAATCCTGTTCTGGGCACGCTCGGTCATAGTATCAGCTCTGTCAATAATGCATATATGCGCATCTCCTTCAACAGGCCTTGACATGAGAAAAACCTGCATTGACTCAATCTGCTCATCAAGGAGTCTGTGACCTTTCTCGGGTTCGACAGTCAGTACATCCGGATGGTTTTCAGAGGAGACAAGTCTGCATATCCTGCAGTTTCCGCATCCTCCCCTGTCACAAAGAATCTGCAAGGCAAACGCCCTGGCAAAATTTCTGCGATAATCGGTATTTCCTCCTGTAAATATATATGCATGAGACACACTTCCCGTACTTACTGTGTGTTTCAGCCTGTTTATCAGAACACTGTTCCCTGCAATATCATCAAACGTCATAACCTTTCCTCGATTACAGTCCTGATTATTCCAAATATCGTATCTATATCCATAGAGGCATCTATTCCGATTACCCTTCCATGACTGTTTTCTTCGATCTTTTCATATCCGTTGAAAACTCGCTGATGAAAATCAAGCTGTTCATTTTCTATTCGGTCTTCTTCCCTTGATGAACGTCTTGCCTTTCCTGTCTCAGGTGATACCTTGAGAAGAAAAGTTATATCAGGAAGACAGTCACCTACAGCATAGGAATTGATATCTTCCACACATGCACCAAGACCTCTTGCATATCCCTGATATGCTATGGATGAATCAAGAAACCTGTCACATACCACTATCTTGCCCGACTCAAGTGCCGGACGTATAACCTGTGATACATGCTGCGCTCTTGAAGCTGCATAAAGGTACGCTTCAGTAAGATAATCCATCTCACTGTTCTCCGGGTCAAGTATTATCTGACGTATCTGTTCTCCAATAGATGTTCCACCCGGTTCTCTCGACAGAATGTAATCATACCCGTTTTCGGAAAGGAAATCACACAGTTTCCTGATCTGTGTAGATTTTCCTGAACCGTCTCCCCCTTCAAACGAAATAAATAGACCTCTCTTCATCTGTTCTTCCTGCCTGATTTTTTAACTGTATCATTATGAGTTCCTGTATATAGTATTACTGCCAGATAGGCTACAGGAAGGCATAAAATCAGCGTGAGCAGTATTCTCAAAACTATCATAATTCCCTCCTAAAATAGTACTATACAATACGTTATTATATCATATGTGTATAAAAATGTGAACATGAAAAGGAGATGTATGAAAATGTCACACAAAAACGAAAAAACGGTGGTAATTAATACCACCGTGAACGCTGAACTGTTTTGAAAACAATGATACGGTATTATATGTACTATATAATAATTATATATATAACGTATATAAGGATGGAAATATAGATTAGATAATATGAAGTGACCACACATTTGTAGTTACGTGGATTTACCTGTAAAAT
>JAEDDI010000045.1 GCA_016293805.1 Bacillota bacterium
ACGTATGGTTTCTCTTTAACTGGAACACCGGTTTCCTAACGCAGGAATATTCACCTTTTGATGTAGCAGGCAATGCCATATATTATATGCCCTTACGACAATGTGGAATTGCCTGCTCAATAATATGTCAAAAATGTTACATATTTTCATAGCCCTTAAAAACGTTGAAATTTCAATGGTTACATGAGCTCAATACGAGTATATTAAGTAAAATGGAAAAAATTAGTAGAATTCTATAGTATACTTACCAACTATTATGGTATACTGTTCGAGCATAGAATAAGTTATAGTTATTATTTGAAAGGAGGAAATGACTAAGGCTAAAACACCCGAAAGGATGTGACAGAAAGCTACAGGACCTAAACTGTTTCAGCATGGCAGCCAGCTGCCCATAATACTATGGAATGATATTTTGAAAATGATTAAGACAAAAGAAAAACAATATGCTTTCACTTCCGGCACTCAGTTAAATTTAACAGGAGGTGAGACGGCATGAAAAAACCAAAACTTGTTTCACTGCTTTTATGTCTTGTTCTGCTGCTTGGATGTCTGCCTTTGTCAACTCTGGCAGATGATGAAAGCGGCATTGTCGATGGGAATCAGATCGAACAGACACAGCAGACTGAAGAAGAAACAGATACAATGACAGAAAGTCAGGATACATCTGATGAAAGCAGTACCAAAGCTTCCGGCAGACTGAAAGCTGCACCTGTCCTCTTGTCAGATACTGCAAAGGTAACTGAAAATAACATAACCTATGTGGTTGACACCGGTTCCGGGACCGCATCCGTTGAATCCGGAAAGCCTGATTCAAATGGAGTAATTACAGTTCCGGATACTATAACATATGACGGGGTAAAATACCCTGTTACTTCTGTTGGAGCTGATGCGTTTTGTGGAAAATTTTATGGAAAACCCGGTCTTGTTTGGAGCGAAGTATATATCGGTTCCAATGTCACATCAATCGGTGCCAATGCATTTGGAAGCGGTTTTGACTCTGTCAGCATAATACAGTTTAACGGAAGCAGCTGCCAGAGCATTGCAGCTGATGCTTTTGACTGGATTACGCTTGCATCAGGATTTGAGCTTATCGTTATGGGGCCTGAAGGATGTATGGATGATGTCCTGCGCGGCGTTATTGATTTAAAGGGCTGCGCTGTAACATATATTGATGAGCACGAGCCATCTGTTGATATCCAGCAGCTTGTTAATAATGCACCTGATAATGAAGAATATACAATCACAGTTTCAGAAGATATCACTCTGAAAAAGTCAGTCACTATTCCATCCGGCAAAAACATTGTAATCAGAGGCGACGGGTTTACGATAAAATCTTCTAAAATACAAAATGTCGAAGAGCTGTTTAATATATCATATGGAGCATCACTTGCAATTGACGGGTCTCTCACATTATCAGGCGGCAGCAGTAATAACAGATCTCAGGGAAATATCGCTGATGTAAGCGGCGGCACTTTCATTTTAAGAAACGGAACGCTGAAAAACGGAAAAATCACTTCCAGTTTAAGCGGTGCGGTACTTGTAAGAGACGGCGGCTCTTTCATAATGAGCGGAGGAAGCATCGAATCATTTACATTAAACGGCGATATGCTTACAGCTCCTGTTGTTGTTTCTCCTGCTTCAGAGTTCATATTTGAAGATGGAACTATAAAGAATAACAAGAATTACAGTAACAATAATGCTCCTGTTTCAAGCGGAGTTCTTCTTTATACATGGAACAAAGGAGAAGCTCCTGCAGAAATGACCATGAACGGAGGCAGTATTACTGAAAATATGTACTGCAGCGGCGTCTACCTCATAGGCTCCACAGATTTTGAGATGAACGGCGGAACAATTTCCGGCAATAAAGGAACATACGGCGGCGGAGTCTGTGTTGCAGGCGCTCCGGGAGGCCAGTCGTATGAGGATTTTACTACGAAATTTGTCATGAACGGCGGCAGTATTTCCGAAAACGAGTCATACAATGCCGGCGGCGGAATATATGTTAATTCCAGCGATGTAACTCTCAACGGCGGACGCATTGAAAACAACACAGCGCGTTCTCACGGAGGCGGCGTATATGTAAGTGAAATGCCCCATGTTCTTCATGTTAATAATGCAGTTGTTACAGATAATGAAGTCACTTCACTTGGCGGAGGACTGTGGTTCTGTCCGTCAGGCGAGGCTTATCTGAATGTAAACAGAGGCGTTGCAGTATATGATAACACTGCGGCAGAAGCAGGTGATGATTTCGTATCTGTCGGAAAGGGAACAGGACATGTAACGCTCGCATCACGTATGCTCGGCGGGGGCAGGGCAAACTGGCACGCTGACGGAGGAGTTATAACTACAAGCGGTCAGCCGGCTCCTCTTGAAACCGGAATGGCAGATCCGTCTGCTGAAAGATATTCTCCTGAAAATCCCGGTCATGAAATAACTGCTGAGGAGTCATCTGAAGGTTACGCTCTTAAGGCGCTGCCATCTGATTCTGCAAAAGAACTTGCACTTTCAAAGGCCTCACTTATCATATCGGGAAACAAAGCGGAAAGAGGAGGAGGAATAGGGTCAAACGGCGTTGTAATATTCGGCGATGATGAAAATGAATGGTCCGTCAGAGTAACTAAGACATGGGATCTTAATACTCCTGCCGGATATATAAGGCCTGTTACTGTATACCTGAAAGCAGGAGACACTTTGCTTGACAGTGTCATTCTGAGCGAGGAAAACAGCTGGACAGCGGAATTTACCGGTCTTCCCGCACCTGACCCTGAAAATGGCATCACATATTCGGCTGTAGAGAATCCAGTTCCCGAAAACTTCAGGGAAAAGTACAGTGAAGCAGAGTATGACGCTGAAACTCATACAGTATCTATAAGAATAAAGAACAGTTATGTGGCGCCTTCTGTAACGCCTCCCGTATATTCTCCGTTTGATACGGTTATCGTGGCAGGAGAAAAAACATGGGATGACAATAATAACAGGGACAATATGAGACCTGAACAGATAAAGATAAATCTGCTGGCTGACGGCAGGGTTATCAATACCAGAACAGTTACAGCAGCTGACGGCTGGAAATGGTCATTTGATAAGCTGCCTGCAAAAGATGACCTTGGAAACGATATTAAATACTCAATCTCTGAAGAACCGGTACCGGGATACACGGCTGTCTATGACAATTACAGTGTAAAGAATATCTACACGGGAGGTACTGTTGACATCCCTGTGAAAAAAGTCTGGGATGACGATGAAGATAGTGCAGGGATAAGACCTTCATCTGTAACAGTATATCTTTATGCCGATAATGTTAAGGCAGAAGACAGATATCTTGTTTTAAACAGTGCCAATAACTGGTCGGGCGTATTCACCGGTCTTCCGAAATACAGCGGCGGAACTGTCATAGATTATGAAATACGCGAAGTTCCTGTGGCAGGCTACAGTGCTGAAATATCAGGTGACAGCAAAGCAGGATTTACAGTGACAAACAGCATTATCAGCGGCGAAAGCCTCGGAAGCGGAACCGGAATTGAAGATGAAGACAATGAGGATTATTCCGCAAACGGCAGCAGTTCAGATGAGACTGAAACAGGAGATGCTTCTCATGCTGTTTTCTGGATGTTTCTGATGACAGCAGATGCTGTTATCCTGACATTACTCTTAAGAAGAAGACGCAGGGCGGATTCGAACCAGCCAAGGTAAAATGATGAAATCAGAGGTCAGACATGTCCGGCCTCTGTTTTTCTCTCAGGTTCAGTTTCCTCTTGAAATATATCACTTCAGCCTGTAGAATTAATCTGTTAGCACATTACATAAATATATGTTTATAATATTGAAAGGATAGTATATGATTAATCTTGATATTCATGCTGTTAAGCCTTTGAGGGAGCTGATTTATGATGAACTTAAGAACAGGATTCTGACAGGAAAACTTGAACCCGGCATAAGGCTTATGGAAAACACTCTCGCAGATGAGCTTGGAGTCAGCAGAACACCGGTAAGGGAGGCAATCCGCAAACTCGAAAAAGAGCATCTTGTTACGATTGCACCAAGGAGAGGTGCATATGTTGCCGAACGCAACGCCAAGGTAATGATTGATATTCTTGAGGTCCGGGAGAGCATGGAGGGACTTACAGCGTACTACTGCGCGCAGAGGATAAGCGATGACCAGAAAGCCCTTCTCCGCGACTATGCCGATTGTTTCCGAAAGGCGGTTGAAGAAGGAAACTGTGCGGATATGATAAAATACGACACTGAATTTCATCATCTGATCATTGAATGCAGCAGCAATCCAATCCTGATCCGGATGATAGAGCATCTGAGAGAACTTCTTCTTCAGTTCAGAACTATATATTTCAGAGATTCTGAAAGAAATGAGATTCTGCCTTCAGAACATTACGAGATTCTCGAGGCCATAGAGGCAGGGGATGCAAAGCGGGCAAGTGATGCGGCAGCATCTCATATAGTTCATCTTAAAGAACTTGCAGGAGTGGAAAATTCAGAATCATAATATGATATATTTAATGAGGATGTGTTAAGCATCCTCTTTTTCTGATATACTTTTATCATCAGGAGATATAATCTGAAAAAGGCGGGTTTCGTTATGGAATGGATCAATATTTTCGGCCTCATTTTCATGGCAGTTATTATGATACCCAATATCATATTTGCAGCTTCAGGAAGGGGCGGCTTTGAAAACCTGTGGAAAAACAGAAGGGTTGAGATTCTGGAGCAGATTGGAAGATACGGCTGCTTCATCTTCATGATTGTAAACATTCCCGGAACCTGGTCAGGCTGGCGGTCCGATGAGTGGTTTGCAGTATATCTTCTGACCGATTCCGCCCTGATACTTATCTACCTTGTAATATGGGTCACAGCTTTCAGAAAAGAAAGCCTTTTCACGGCGTTATCGCTTTCGGCAATTCCTTCATTTATCTTTCTTTTCAGCGGAATAGCGTCAGGATCTGTGCTTCTCACAGTATCAGCACTTTTGTTTGCCCCGTCCCATATTCTCTTATCATACATGAATCAGAAGGCAAAGGAGAAGTCAAATGGATAAACTTACAGGATGCTGCGGACTTGACTGCAGAAGATGTGATGCAAGAACTGCCACTGTCAACAATGATGATGAACTTCGTGACAGAGTGGCAAAGCTCTGGAGCGAGCTTAACGGTGCTGAGATAACAAGAGAGATGATTAACTGTGACGGCTGCAGAGCGTCTGGCAGGAAAACTCCTTTTGCCGAGAGCATGTGCGGTATAAGGAAGTGCGCAGTAGGAAGAGGATATATGACATGCGGAGAGTGCGCCGAATTTGAAACGTGCGGAATCCTGTCTGATATAACGGGAAATAACGTGGAAGCACTCGATAACCTCAGGAGAAGATAATGGCAAACTGCATAACTTCAGCCAGGATAGTCCTGAGTCTTGCGATGTTTTTTACAGAGACCTTTTCAGGGATGTTTTACGCTGTATATATTGCTGCGGGACTGACAGACATGATAGATGGAAGCGTGGCAAGAAAAACAGGTACAGAAAGCGAAGCAGGAGCAAAACTTGATACTGTAGCTGATTTTGTTTTTGTCGCTGTCAGCATGATCAGGATACTTCCGTGCATTGACCTGCCTTTATGGATATGGGTGTGGACAGGCGCTGCTGCCTTAATCAAAATCATAAACGCAGTATCCTGCTTTTTAATTTGCAGATCCTTTCCGGCCTGTCATACAAAGTTAAACAGGGCAGCAGGTCTTCTGCTGTTCCTGCTTCCGCTGAGCCTCGGGCTAATTGATATCCGCTTTACAGGCTCTCTGGTGTGCGCTGTCGCCACATCGGCAGCTTTGCAGGAAGGATACCTTATTCGAACTGCAGGAAAGAATAATGACAATATTAATATTATGTAAACCAAATTAAAGTGGAGATAACCCAGATGATTTTAGAAACGGAAAGACTTATTCTTCGTCCGTGGGATGAAAATGATGCGGAAAGTCTGTTTAAATATGCAAGCTCCCCTGATGTCGGCCCTGCAGCCGGATGGCCCGTGCATGAGAGCGTATCTGACAGCCTTGAAATTATACGCAGTGTATTATCAGTCAGCGGTACATTTGCAGTATGCCTTAAGGATGATAACGAGGCTGTCGGCAGTATCGGGTTGATTTCACCTGCACAGTCGCATGTTTCAGTCGGAGATGATGAGCTTGAGATAGGATACTGGATCGGCGTTCCGTTCTGGGGCAGGGGTCTCATTCCTGAAGCAGTGAGAAGGCTGCAGGAATATGCTTTTAGCGAACTTGACTGCAGTGCGTTATGGTGCGGATATTACGAGGGGAACGAAAAGTCCAGAAGATGTCAGGAAAAGTGCGGCTTCATTTACCATCATACGGAAAAAGACGTGCCGTGCATACTGATGGGCGATATACGCACAGAGCATTTTACGAGAATGACAAAAGAAATGTGGATGGAGATGAATTATGGCAGAGAATGAAAGAAAACTGACAGAAAAGGAGCTGAGACGAAAGGAACACTTTGACAATCTGAGCGCCAGGATGCAGTCTGAAGGATATGTTAAAAAGGAACTGACCATAGGCGTTCTAAAGGCGAATATAGGGGCGCTGTTTGTGATGCTGCCTTTTATGGCAGCTGACGCGTGGGCGTTTTTTTCTGTTCATACCGCAGGCCTTATGTCTTTTTCTATTACATTCAGCCTGCTTCTTCTTCCAGTTCTGCTGCTGCTTATCGTGCTGCATGAACTGATTCACGGAATTACGTGGGGACTGTTTGCGGAAAATCACTTCAGATCCATCGAGTTCGGAGTGATATGGAGCGCGCTTACTCCTTACTGCACATGTTCAGAGCCGATGAACAGGTTTCAGTATATGCTCGGAGGCGCAATGCCGACAATTGTTCTGGGTGCGGCAACTGCTGCTGCCGCAGTTATATCAGGACAGCTTTTCTGGTTTTTCATATCGGAACTTATGATTCTTTCAGGCGGCGGCGACTATATAATTCTGCTCAAGATTCTCATGTACCGCTCTGCAGGAAAAGAAACTGTTTTTGTCGATCATCCGTATGAATGCGGAGCTGCCGTCTTCGAAAGATAGGAAATTCCTCTCATATTCTCCATACAGGGGATGTTGTTTTTTTATAAAAAAGTGTATTCTGCCATTGTAAACAGTAAATGGAGGTGGATTAAATGAACCAGGCGAAAGCAGGAAAATTTATAGCACTTAAACGAAAAGAAAAGAATTTAACACAGGCGCAGCTTGCAGAAAAACTTGGCGTTTCCAACAAGACAGTTTCAAAATGGGAGACAGGAAAATGTATGCCGGACTACTCTGTTGTCAGTATTCTGTGTGAAGAACTTGATATTACAGTAGCTCAGCTGATGGACGGCGAGGTGTCTGACGAAAAAAGTGTCCGCATCTATGATGATGAGCAGATTCTGGATCTGCTCAGAAGAACACAGGAACTGGAAAAACAGAAAAATGTGCTTTACGCAGTAATACTGATTGTAATGGGTATTGCACTGCAGGCACTTTCATACGCAGTCGGCGGTTCGGATATTAAAGATTTCATATCCGGACTGCTGCTTGGAATATCAATTGCAGAAATGCTGGCAGGTGTCTTTGTAATCGGGAAAACCCTTGCCGGCGGCAGAGTTAAATAACAGATATAAAATACTTTTGGAAATATAAATATGCCGGTGTCAAAGTTCTTTGATAGCGAAATAAGTCTGTATTTGCTGCCCGGTTCTATGAGGAGGACATCGTATGAAAATTCCTGAAGACTTTTGGTACGGCAATATCGAGCCTACCGACTGCGATACTTCTTCTTGTAAGGAGTATAAGAAATTACAGGAACTGATCTGTCGGAACGAAGAAAAACTCCGGGCTGCTATGACGGACGAGCAGAAAGTATTGTTCGAGAAATACACGGATTATGTCCGAGAACATCAAACCATTACGGAGTGCCTGTCCAGAATAGCTTTAAGCTGGGAGACAGGATGATGTTTGAAGTCATGGAAGAATAAAAACGATAATCTATTTTATGCCATCCGTGGGAGAAATCCTTCGGGTGGCATTTTGTAGTGGAAAGACAATTACTGAATTGTCGTTTGGAAAGTTCTTGAATTGTGCTTTTGACAATTCAAATCTCATGTTTGCGTTATATAAATATATCCCACTCATCTACTGGTATAAAAGTGTGATTATAATCTCTAAAATATTAATAATTTTGTGATTGAGGTTGTATTTTCGGTTGCATCGCATATAATAAAAGTGTGAGGAGTGAATCTATGGAACGATTTATTTTGAAAAATCTACTGGAATGGAAGGATTCTCCCTACCGCAAACCTTTGATTTTAAAGGGTGTGCGACAGGTAGGAAAAACTTGGATCCTGAAAGAGTTCGGTAAGCGTTACTATGAAAACACAGCTTACTTTAATTTTGAAGAAAACGAAGAGTACAAACAGTTTTTCGAGACTACAAAAGATGTTAATCGCATTCTGCAAAATCTGATGCTGGCCAGCGGTCAGAAGATTATGCCGGAAAAGACCCTCATCATTTTTGATGAGGTGCAGGATTGTCCGAAGGTCATCAACTCTATGAAGTATTTCTGTGAGAACGCTCCGCAGTATCATATCGCCTGCGCCGGTTCTCTGTTGGGCATTGCTCTGGCAAAGCCTTCGTCTTTCCCGGTTGGAAAAGTCAACTTTATGCAGATTGATCCTATGACATTCTCGGAATTCCTGATTGCCAATGGTGATGAAAACCTTGCTGCATATCTGGAAAGTGTGGATACCATTGAGCCAATCCCGGATGCGTTCTTCAATCCTCTGTACGAGAAATTAAAGATGTACTATGTCACTGGTGGTATGCCTGAATCTGTTCTAATGTGGACGGAAGCCCGTGACGTTTCTGCTATGCAGGAAGCCCTGTCCGGAATTATTGGCGCCTATGAGCGTGACTTTGCAAAGCATCCTAATATCAGCGAGTTCCCTAAGATTTCTATGATTTGGAAGTCTGTACCATCTCAGCTAGCAAAAGAGAACAAAAAGTTCATCTATAAGGTTGTCAAAGAAGGGGCAAGAGCCCGTGAATATGAGGATGCGCTGCAGTGGTTGGTGGATGCTCGACTGGTGCATAAGATCTACCGCAGCTCCGCTCCCGGTCTTCCTGTTGCTGCTTACGATGACCTGTCTGCCTTTAAGATTTATCTGGTGGATGTTGGTCTGCTCCGCCGGTTAGCGCAGTTGGCACCTACGGCTTTCGGAGAGGGCAACCGACTGTTCACTGAGTTTAAAGGCGCATTGACCGAGAACTATGTGTTGCAGACTTTAATCACGCAGTTTGAAGTGGTTCCTCGCTACTGGACACAGAGCAATCCTCCTTATGAAGTGAATTTCCTGATTCAGCGTGAAAATGACATTTTTCCTGTTGAGGTCAAATCCGAAGCCAATACATCAAGCAAGAGCCTCAAGAAGTTCAAGGAATTGTTCCCGGACAAAGTAAAACTCCGTGTGCGTTTCTCTTTGGACAACTTGAAGTTAGATGATGATGTGCTGAATATTCCTTTGTTTATGGCAGATCAGACTGATCGACTTATTGGGTTGGCATTGGAGAGACAGTGAAATGAAATCACATAGATGAATTATCTTCATCTAAATTAAAGAATACAATTCAAAATTCATAATTGCAGACGCAGGGTACAAGAGTCCTGCAATAGCGATGTAAAATACTTTTGACAATATAAATATGCCGGTGTCAAAGCTCTTTGATAGCGAAAAAAGTCTGTATTTACTATCATCAGTTCTGTCAGGAGGTGAAGAAATGGAACTTGGAAAACAGATCAGAAAATACCGTCAGGAAGCGCAATTGTCCCAGGAGGAGCTGGCAGAGCATATATATGTTTCCAGACAGACAGTCTCAAACTGGGAAAATGACAAAAGTTATCCGGATGTAAACAGTCTGGTGATACTGAGTGAAACATTTCATATCTCTCTTGATAAACTGATCAAAGGAGATATTGACATGATGAAAGAAGTAATCAAAAGAGAAGAGACTGAAAAATTAAAGCGTTTCGGAGCAGTATATACCCTGCTGCTTGCGGCTGTCGTCATATCGGCAGTGCCGCTGTTCATGTGGCTTGGTACATGGGCGTTCATTCCGTGGGGAATAATTTTTGCAGCCGCAATGTATTTTGCTTTCAGAGTTGAGAAAGTGAAAAAAGACAACGATATTCAGACGTACAGGGAGATTGTGGCTTTCTCTGAAGGAAAACTGCTGGATGATATCCAGAAGCAGCGGGAAATAGGGAAGAGACCTTATCAGAAAATTCTTCTTGTTTTATGCAGTGCCTGCGCAGCATTTGCAGTCTGTATGCTAATCGGTCTTTTTATGCATTTTTTTCTGAACTGACATAACCTGTTAAGGCTGCTCCTCTTTCGGGGGGCAGCCTTTTTCATTATATATATTTGTGTTTGCAGGAAGCAGCGGCAGAGTGTATAATGGTCTTGGATAAGCAATCATTTATTTCAATTAAAGGGAGGATGATTTCATGTCACATCCTGTAAATATGGAAGCAAGAAGAGCAAAACAGATCCAGATAATGAAGGGCTGCTTTGACTGCTATGCGAAAAACGGTCTTGCAGGAGTAGGAATCAAGGCAGTATCTGAAGCATGCGGCTGCAATGTCGCAAGCATATATCAGTACTTTGATAATCTCGACGACCTTATAATCAAGTCAACACAATACTGCATGACTGAGGTGGAAGATGACTTTATAGCCAGGATACAGGCTGAACCTGATGACCTGTGGCAGTTTATTGAAGAGCTGCCTTACTGGACAGCCGGGGAGCACGGCAGTAAATACCGCCTGATGTATCAGGTGTACACTCATCCCAAGTACAGGGAGCACGGACAGAAGTTCTTTGAGGAAATTGATGAGAGGTACACTGAGTATGCGAGGGGTCTTGAAGAGAAGACGGGCATACCCTGTGAGAAGCTTACGGGGCTGATTTTTATTCTTATCAGGGCATGCGTGCATTATGCCCTTTTCGAGGATGACTTCTATCTGAAGTCACAGATAGAAGTTATAAAGGAAACGTTAACACTTTTCATTGAAAAATACGGTAATTCAAAAGAAGAAGTGAAGGAGGAGAGATGAGAAAGAGAAAGATACTCAGCATACTTCTTTCAGTATGCGTGATGCTGGCATTTATGCCGCAGATGGCATTTGCGGATCCGGCAACAAGTATACCATATCTGGACGCATCGGGCGCAGTGCAAACATGTGATAGTGCTACTGTAGTTACCGGTGGAGACACCACATGGGGCACTGAAGGACAAACCACCTGGTATGTGGTACAGGGCGATGTGACTATCGAAAGCCGTGTCACTGTCAGCGGTACAGTCAACCTGATATTGAAAGACGGATGTACCCTCAATGCAACAAAAGGCATCGAGGTAAGCAGCGTGAATGACTTGACCATCTATGCCCAGTCCGTACCTAAGTTTAACGAAGATGGTACTCTGGCTACGAATAACACAGCAGGAATGCTGAATGCCGCGGGTGCGGAAAGTGGAAACGTGGGCATAGGCTCTTCCGTTGGTGGCCGCATCACCATTAACGGTGGTTATGTTGTGGCCACTGGCGGTCAAGGCATACAAGGCAGTGAAATAACCATTAACAACGGCGTAGTCACAGCTACAGGTAATGGATTTACAGGTATCGAAGGAAACACTACTATCAGCGGTGGCACAGTAAGAGCCACGGGAAATTACGGTGGCGCGGGTATCGGTGTTGGTTCCGACGGTACAGTAATCATCAGTGATGGCTCGGTCGAGGCAATCGCCAACGGGTATGGTGCAGGCATTGGAGGAGACACTGGCAAGCTAAGTGGCCCTATCGTTATCAGCGGCGGTGCGGTAAATGCGACCAGCAAAAATGGAGCGGGTATCGGTGGCGGATTTGAAGCAGATTTTGATGACATAACCATTAGCGGCGGCGTGGTCACAGCAACCAGTACCAATGGTGCAGGCATCGGTGGCGGCTGCGCTTATAAGCCAACCAATGACAATAGTCACATCATCACCATCAGTGGCGGCGTGGTAGAAGCGAACAGCACTAATGGCTCGGGTATTGGCGTTGGTTGCAATGTCACTGTCACTCCTACTAATCATAACGTCATAATCAGTGGTGGCACAGTTAAAGCATCCAGTGATAACGGTGCGGGAATAGGTTTCGAAGGACAAACCTATTCCACTTTCAGCACGACAGACCTCGGCAATGCTGTGGTATTCGCTAAGTCAATTGTAGATCAAACTGGCAAGAATAACTGGCGCGGCGTGATTTTCGAGGGGAACAGCGGACGGATTTACGGAGATGATATTACTCCGAGCGAGAGTTTTGAGATTCCTTCCGATAAAATACTGGAGATTGATAACGTAAAGTCTCTCACAATCCCTGCCGGTAAAACGCTGACTGTTTATGGCACGTTAACAAACATAGGGAAACTTTATGTTGACGGCACATTGAATGGCACCGGCACGGTGGACGGCAGTGGCGATGTGTATTACAATCTTGCCCCTACAGACTGCACAGTCAGCAGCACGGGCATTGAGAAACACAATGAGAAGACCTATGCTAAGGAAGAAACTGCGATTACTTTAACGCCTGATACTTCTCAAGTAGGATATTTGTTTGATAGTTGGGAAGTATCATCGAAATTTGTTACGATAGATGAAAACAATGCATTCGCAATGCCAAATGAAGCTCTCAAAGTTACCGCCAAGTGGACAGCATGTACGCATACTGGAGACAGGGAAACCCGAGGCGCAAAAGATGCAACATGCACGGAAGCAGGTTATTCAGGAGATGAATACTGTTTAGTTTGTAACAAAATGATTACTGAGGGTCATGATACAAATATGGTATCACACAAACTAAATCATATCCCTAAAACGGATGCAACCGTTACAGCAACAGGAAACAAGGAGTATTGGCAGTGTACAGATTGCAAGAAATACTTCTCCGATGCAGAAGGTATAACTGTAATTTCTGACCTTGAAAGCTGGAAAGCAGGCGAAGGAAAGATAAATAAGCTTACTGTACCAACTAAGACTGACTCTGTAACAACTGATAAGGATGGAGGTGTTACAGTAACCTTAGAAAGGTCAGTAACAACCTCAGACTCTAAAACCACAGCTACAGTAACAGATGCTGTAGTAAACCAGATCCTTGGTGAACTTGCATCATCCGAAACAAAGAGTGTTGTAATCAATGCTGCTACAGGGTCTAATGCAACATCTGCAGAGCCTGGAATATCAACATTAGTTACTATCTCAGAATCATCAGTTAAGAGCCTGGCAGAAATAGATGGTATAGAGATAACACTTGTAACAGATAACGGTAAGGCCGTTCTCGATAAGGATACTCTCACTGC
>JAEDDI010000046.1 GCA_016293805.1 Bacillota bacterium
TTGTTGCTTCTGACAGCGTTGAAGAACTGTCGAGAAGCTTCAACAGATCTCAGGTATTAAACATTACAATCGAAGGAGACGAAGGCGACGTTGAAAAACTCAGAAAAATGCCCGAAATATCCGGCTGCACGATTTCGTCTGATGAAGGAGGCGTAATTAATCTAAGGCTTACTTCAGGTGAGGGAGAGGATATTCGCCAGAAGGTCCTTAAATTCTGCGGTGTCAATGACATTGCGCTTCTTGAGATTTCATCCACAAAGATGTCACTTGAAGACATATTCATGGATCTTACGGCACCGGATGAGACAGACGTCCCGGAAAAAGAGGATTAATGAGTTAAGGAGGCAGTATGTCTGCAATTTTTGAAAGAGAATTAAGAGCATATTTTCAGAATATAACCGGCTGGCTGTTTCTGGCCGCATATGCTGTAGTATATGACATCTACTATTTCTACTATAATCTCTATACAGGTTATGCATATATTTCATATGCGCTTTCGTCGATTATCATGGTTATGCTGGTTCTAATACCGGTTCTTACCATGAGGAGTATGGCTGAAGACAGAAAATTTAAAACTGATCAGCTCCTTTATTCAGCGCCGGTATCTGTTATACAGATTGTTGCCGGCAAGTACATTGCCATGGCATCTATATACAGTTTTGCCATGATATTCACATGTATCACACCTATAATACTCACTGCATTCGGACAGGTACCATTTGCAGCGAGCTATACAGCGGTACTGGGTATGTGGCTGTTCGGACTAATGGCGATTGCAGTTGGACAGTTCATTTCATCGCTTACTGAGAACCAGATAGTATCTGCGGTCGTTTCATTCGCAGTGCTTCTTCTGGGTCACTTAATGAATACATTCAGCACACTTGTGTCATCGACCAGTCATGTGCTCATTGCCGTAATGAAGGCGTTTGCCATAACCGCACCGCTTTCAAAATTCAATAACGGAATATTAAGTATTACAGGTATAGTATATTATGTTTCAGCAGGTGCGTTCTTCCTTTTACTGACTGCAATGATTATCATGAGGAAGAGAAACGGCAGAGGTGCATCATTTAAACAGGGTAGCATTGCAATGATGGCTGTATCATTTGCGGTACTTGCTGCGGTAAACATCGGAATGTCATTTATTCCGGCAAAATACACTCAGATTGACGCATCGGCAAACAAGATGTTCGAACTGAGCGATACAACATACGATTTCATTGACACTGTTAAGGATGATATAACAGTATATGTATGGGGTGAAAAAGATTCGGTGGCAAGTGCGCTTACATACACTCTTGACAGATACGACAGCGCATCATCACACATCAGTGTGAAGTATATAGATCCTAAGGTGTCGCCGACGTTCTACAAAGATTATACATCGCTTGAACCTCAGGCGGGCTCTCTGATAGTAACAGGTGATAACAGATACAAGGTTATAGATTATGAAGATCTGTTCTCATACGGAATTGATTCTGCTACTCAGAGCCGATATATTGCAGGCTATGACGGAGAAGGAAAACTGACTGCGGCAATCAATTACTGCTCGGGGGCAGAGACTCAGTATGTATGCATGATTTCAGGACATGGAGAAAACAGCCTTGAGGAAAGCTTCATTAACGAGATGGAGAAGCAGAACTACGAAGTGAAGACAGTGAATCTTACAGACAGCGGATCTCTTCCTGAGAATACGGTAGGAGTAATAATAAACGGACCTACAAGAGATTTTTCAAAGGATGAGATGAAGATTCTGAAGGAATACTTCGGGGGCGGAGGAAAGGCGCTGATTACGACAAATTACAAGGCGGACTACCTTGACAGACTCTACGGCTATCTGGCGGACACATACAACATTCAGATTCAGACAGGAATGGTGTTTGAAGGAAGCGAAAAGAAATACTACAACCAGCCGATGTTCATATTTCCGACTGTTGTGGAATGCGACCTGACAGAGACAATAAATACCGACAACCATATACTTATGCCTTATTCGCAGGCAATCAGGATGGGCAGCAATGTGAACCAGGTTGTATATACAGACCTTATTTACACATCCGGTTCGGGGTATATCAAGAGTGATGTGGCCGGCCTGTCAAACTTCAAAAAGAAGAGCGGGGATGAATCCGGACAGATTACTATTGGAGTAAATGCCATAGACCATGCCACAGAGGCTGATGTGACCGTAATAGGAAGTTTTGTTGCATTCACCGAAGATGCTGACGGAACAGTTGCCGGCAACAACATGAATCTGTTCACAGGAATAACGGCTGCTTTCTCTGATGGAAGCGAATCAAGACTTGCGATTCCTGCCAAGAGCTATACAGTGCAGAATCTGAGCACAAACAAATCGGTGGCATACGCTCTGTTTGGAATTCTGGTATTTCTGATACCTGCAGTGCTTCTTGTGACAGGGACTGTTATCTGGATCAGAAGAAGGAAAAGATAGATATGTCAAAGGGGTATAACGAGTTTGATCTCAGTTTCAGGGACAGAATGAAGCTTCAGAAAGAGACCATCGGCAGACTTCATGGGAGAAAGAAGGCAGCTCACATATGGAGATACTACAGAATCCCTATAATGATTCTGGTGATGGCAATTCTGACTGGCTTCTTTCTCGTATCACAGGCTATGGAAAGCAGATATACAGAGATTCTTTATGTGGGCATAGTCAATGATTCCGAAGTTGAGACAGAACTTATGAAAGATGATATTCTCACTCTTCTTGGTGAAGGAGGAAGGTTTGAGACTGCACAGGTTGATAATGCCCTCACATTCACTGAAGACGGGGATAATATATACGAAGCCAATGTCAGACTTCTGACATATGCGTCAATTGGTGAGATAGATGTTCTCATCTGCAGCAGACGATGTTTTGAACTCATCGGAGGCGAGTATCTTGATACGGATTTGGCAGTAGATATTTCAGAAGACAACAGACTGCTTGAGAAATACGGAATAGACGCGTCAGATGATTACATCGCCTGTGCGGGCACAGGCATAGACAATGAAGATAATGCCCGCAGATATCTGGAATATATAAGAAATAACAATTAATGGAGGAGATTTGAAATGTCTGAATTAAGTGAAAAAATGAAAGCACTTGGAATTAGTGAGCAGGCTGTCAATGATGTTCTGTTCGTGGCAAAGAGAATGGACCAGAAGAATCTGGTGAATTCTTTTGCCGGAAACATTTCTGCAAAGGTTGACGGAAAGATATATATTACACCGACAGGACAGAACAAGGGCATGCTCACTCAGGAGAAGATAGCTGTTGTAGACGAGAACGGACAGAGAATCTGGGGAATGAAGGAAACATCGGAAATAATAATGCACAGAATGGCTTATGACATCTGCGAAGAGAACGGATGGGATGTGGGCGGAGTAGTTCACAGTCATTCAAAAGTGCTTACAGCCTTTTCAATGGCAATGAAGGATGTTGAGACAAAGGCTCTTCCGGAAATGATGGGCAACTTCCACAAAATTCCGTGCGTACCTTACGGAGCGCCGGGAACCAAGTATATCCTAACAATGGCAGAACCTTATCTTGCAGACGGATACCGTATTGTGCTTCTTGGCAATCACGGTTCACTGGCTGTCGGAAAGACAGTTGAAGATGCGATGAATGTTGTTGAGGCATGTGAGGCAATAGCTGAGCAGATACTGATAACAAAATATATAATCGGGGGCGAGGCTCCTCTTGACGATCTTGAAGTTGCAAGATTTTATGACATATACAAAGAAAACCGAGAAAAAAGAAAAAAATAGATTATTCGGAGGAATGAGATGAAGAGGCCAAAGATACTTGTTGTTGGAAGCTTTGTAATGGACCAGATTGCAACAACTGAAGTTTTTCCAAATGAAGGACAGACAGTGCTTGGCAAGAGCTTTGCAAAGGCACCCGGAGGAAAGGGTGCAAACCAGGCTGTGCAGGCTGCAAGACTGGGCGCAGATGTAACAATGGTCGGCAAAATCGGCAGAGATGCTAATGGTGCGGAACTAAAGAAAACATGCGATGAGGCGGGTATAAACACGGACTACGTCGCATATGATGATAATGAAGCTTCAGGCTGTGCTGTCATCGTGCTTGAATCAAAACCGGGAGAACAGACAAAGAACAGAATAATTGTGCTTTCAGGGTCAAACATGACGATAAAAGAGGAAGATGTGGCTTTTCTCAGAGACAGTATTTCCGAATACGACATGGTTATTCTCCAGCTGGAGATTCCTATGGAAATAAATGAACTGGTAGCTTCGTATGCCGGCAGTGCAGGAGTTCCGGTAATGCTTAATCCTGCTCCTTCGGCACCGCTAAGTGATGATCTTTTAAAAAATCTCACATACATATCGCCAAACGAGCATGAAATAGCGGATCTTACCGGAATAAAGATTGAGCATGAAGGCAAGAATATCAATATGGATCAGGTTAAGGCGGCCTGTGATGCTCTCAGAAAAAGAGGCGTTGATAATGTTCTTGTTACACTGGGTGAAAGCGGCGCGGCGCTTGTCAACGAAGAAGGGTTTTCGTATGCGCCTTGTGCACAGGGCGTTATGGCGGTGGATCCTACTGCAGCCGGAGATTCTTTCCTGGGTGCATTCTGCACAGGAGTGTGCTGCGGATGGACATATGATGAAATACTGAGATTTGCAAATCACACATCTGCAATAACAGTGTCTAATTTAGGTGCTATGCCTTCGCTTCCTTCACTTGAGGATGTTGAGGCATATATGAAGCAGAAGGATATGGAAGTACCTGATACATCATCTCTAAAGAAGAGAAGGTAGATTATGATAGATAAGAAATTATACGACAGTTTCCTGGAGATCTCCCGCAGGGAAATCAACGGATTTATAGACAGTATGGATTATGAGGAAATTGAGAAGGCAGCCAGGCTGATTCTCGATGCAAAAAAAAGAGGAAACAGAACTCATATATCAGGCATAGGCAAGCCTGCACATATCGCGGGATATATAGCATCTCTCATATCATCCACGGGAACCCCTGTGTATTTTCTCCACGGAACGGAGGCAGTGCACGGTTCATGCGGTCAGCTTGTTGAAGGCGATGCAGTAATATTCATTTCAAACAGCGGAGAGACAGCTGAGATGAAAGCTGCAGTTAATGCTGTTAAGAACAACGGCTGTCTTGTGATTGGCGTCAGCGGTAACAGAAATTCATGGCTTGCAGGTGAAAGTGATGCTTTTCTGTATGCGGGTGTGAGTGAAGAGGGAGGACCTCTGAACAGAGCGCCAAGAATGTCGATATTTGCAGAGACTTTTGTGCTTCAGGCGCTGAGTATCGCACTTCAGTCAGATGCAGATATAACGCCGGTGCAGTATGTTAAATGGCATCCGGGCGGAAGTCTCGGAAAACTTCGCGAGGGGGAAAAATAGATGCTTACATCAAGATGTATTAATCCGCCCATCATGGCGGCACTTGCAAGATGCGGACACGGAAGCAAAATTCTTATAGCAGACGGAAACTATCCGCTTGAACAGAAAACAGAATGCGAAGATCTTGTATATCTTGGCCTTACATCAGGAAGTCCGACAGTTACAGAAGTTCTTAAGGCGCTTCACGGAGTTGTAAACTTTGAGAAGGCTGAGCTTATGACTCCGGAGGAGGGGCCTGAACCAGAGATTTTTGAAGAGTTCAGAGAGGAACTTCCGGGAATAGAGTTCGAACAGCTTGGAAGATACGAATTTTACGATGCATGCAGAAGTGAAGATGTCCTTCTAGCAGTATCAACAGGAGAAAAGAGAGTTTTTGCAAATATTTTACTTACTATAGGTTGTGCTTAAAATGAAAAGAATAATTGGCGTAGATATTGGTGCCAGCGGAGGAAAGATGGGTATTGCAGGATTCGATGGAGAAAGACTGAATATCCATGAATACCACGATTTCATAAATCGTCCTGTCAGAACGGGAACAGCGTTTTACTGGGATGTGTTTTCCCTTTACAATGCCATACTGGACGGAATGGCAGAATTCAGAGGAAAATACGGCGAAGCGGATACTATTGCTGTTGATACCTGGGGAGCATCATATGCCCTTCTTGACGGACAGGGAAGAATGATGGAGCCCATGTATCATTACAGAGATCTTCGCACAGTAAACAGTATGGAGGAAATTGAGAAGAGGCTGCCGCTGAGGACTCTTTTCAGACTGACAGGCTGTCAGTGCAACAGAACATATACTCTTCCACAGATGTACACATATGTTACTGAAGGGAACAAATATATTCTGGACAATGCAAAGACAATGCTGTTTCTGCCTGATCTTCTGTGCTATTTCATGGGAGGTGCAAAAACATGCGAACTTTCGATAGCGGGTACATCAGGCCTGATGAATAAGAATCTGAAGGACTGGAGCAAGGCGGCAATGAGAGCCTTCGGTATCCCGCAGGATATATTTCCTCAGCTTGTGGATTCGGCAACATACAAGGGGAAAATCGCACAGCATGTTATGGATTATACAGGCATGGAAAACACGAGAATAATTGCAACAGTTGAACATGATTCGGCTGCTGCAGTTGCAGCAATCCCAAACTTCGGGAAAAACAGGCTGTATATCAGTATTGGAACGAATGTCAGCATGGGCGTCGAAAAAGACAAATCGGTGATCAGCGATACTGCATTCAGACGAGGATTCAAGAACACCGGAGGAATCGGACGAAGTGCAATTGTATACAGAGATTTTTCTGCATGCTGGCATTTGAACGAATTCATGAGAACAAAGCGTGAAAAAGGTGTGGTTTATTCAAATTCCGATCTGATTGAAATTGCAGAGAAGACGCCTTCTCCAAAGGTATTCATAGATCTTGAGTACCCTGATTTCATCAACGGAATAGGAGATTTCTGCATCAAGATGAACAACTATTTCAAGCTTACAGGTCAGAGGACGCTCAGTGAAGACGGAGAGTTCATACGATGCATATTCGAAAGTATTGCTCTCAAGACTCATCATTACGCAAGAAATTTTATTAAGATGGGCGAGGAGTTTTCATCGGTGCATGTCGTAAACGGAGCTACAAGAAACAGACTTCTCATGCAGATGATAAGCAGCGTGCTCGGTAGAGAGATTTCAGCGGGCATGACATATGCGACTATAAACGGGAACATACTGACACAGCTTATTGCCGAACAGGAGGTTTCTTCTGTTGAACAGATGAGACAGATATCGGCTAAGTCGTTTGACATGGAACATTACGAACCGCAGGACAGAGAACTGTGGAAGGAACTAGTTGGAATATACGAATCTGCAATCTGCAAGGATTATGCGGAGTAGTATTTTTCATAAACCTCATTTTGAGGAGCAGATCAATCAATTATAGCTATTGTATAAAGGAGGACACACAGTATGAAAAACGGTATGCTAAAGAAAATCGTTAGCGTTATCGCAATTACCGGATTAATTGCCGGTTCACTGGCTGGCTGTGGTTCAGGCGGATCAGATTCATCAGAAGGCACTACTCTTGAACTTTGGTCATGGTCACCAATTCAGAGAACTGCTGACAAGATGATTGCTGCATTCGAAGCAGAAAACCCTGACATCACAGTAAACTTCAGCATGTACAACTATAACCCTGAATATCTTGAAGCTATCCAGGCTGCAACATCAGCTGGAAACCTTCCTGATATCATGGCGCTTCACCCTGGTTCAGACTGCCAGAACTACAAGGATTATCTTCTTGATTTAGGAGAATATGCTGCAGCTGAATGGGGCGATGACTGGTACACTAACTACGATAACGTAACACAGAGCCAGCTTCAGCTTGGAAATGCTGAAGGCGACAACGCTTACAGAATCATTCCTATCGAAACTCAGGATATCTACATCGAATACAATAAGACTTTATTCGAATCTCTTGATATCAAGGCTCCTACTACATATGATGAACTTGTAGCAGCTGCTCAGACATTAAGAGACAACGATCTTGCTCCATTATACTTCGGAGGAGCAGACGGATGGCAGCATGTTAACCTTCTTATCATGTGTACATCACAGATTGATAAGGAATTATTCGATGCATGTCAGAATGGCGAAAAAGACTGGACTTGCGATGAAATGATCCAGGCTCTTAATAACTACAAGAAGTTATTCGATGACGGAGTTATCCAGGACAACTGTCTTTCATCAACTTCATACAGTGACGGAACTACTTTATTCCTTGCTGGCAAAGTTGGTATGATGGCTCTTGGTTCATGGTGGCCGCAGGAATTCACTTCAGAAGATGATGTAACAGAAGCAGTTGCAAACTGGGATTATGATTACTTCTATCTTCCGGCTATATCAGATGGCGCAGAAGCTTCAGCTCCAATCGGCGGAATCGACTTCGGTTATGGTATCACTAACACTTGCGAAAATCCGGATGCTGCATGGAAGGCAGTAGCAAGCTTTGCACAGGGTGCAGGCGCACAGGAAATCGCAAACGACATGAACAACCATCTTTCATGGCCTGGTATCGTACCTGATGCTTCAGCTATGAGCGAAACAGTAAGCGGTAGAGCCGGCGTTGACAATGCAGTTGATGAATTTACAAGATCAGGTAAGGACATCGAAGGCGGACTTGTTAACCAGAGAATCGCTGAACCTACAATCGAAACAGCTATCCAGGAAGCTATGCAGGGACTTGTATCAGGTGAATACACTGTAGAACAGGCTGCTCAGCACATTCAGGATGCTTACGATGCACTTTAATTTTCATTTGGAAGATTATCAGAACATATAAAGATGTTTATATTGATGATATAATTGATTGAGTCTAATGGAAGGGGAGATCCCCGGATCTCCCCGATTTTTGACAATTACACAAAAACATTTTACTAATATGAAACGGGGATGTTTTTATGAATGAGACATTAAACAAGAAAAATAAAACGAAGCTGAACTGGTGGGGCTATCTGTTTATAGCACCGGCCATGTTCTTCTTTCTGATGTATATACTATACCCGATTATATTCGTTTTTTCACATAGTTTATTCAGTTGGTCAACAATAGCCAATATGAAGTGGGCAGGTATTGAGAACTATATAAAACTTTTCCATGATTCAATATTCTGGGTTACAATCAAGAATTCATTCAAGTGGATACTTGTAACAGTTCCAATTCAGGCTGTGCTCGGATTCATATTTGCATATATTATAGAAGAACGCCTTGGAAGGAAGAAGAGAGAAGGAAAAACCATTTCCAAGACAGTGTTTCGTACAATTCTGTTTATACCTGTAGTAACTTCTGTTACAGTAGTTGCAATTATCTGGAGCAAGATATTCCAGCCTTATGAAGGAATACTTGGACATTATCTTTCATTATGGTTCGGTATGAGCAGCACAATCAATGTGCTTGGAAATGCAAATCTTTCGCTCGTGGGATGTATGATTGCAAACATATGGGAGTGGACAGGCTGGTCGATGATCATGTATGTCGGAGGTATATCTCAGATATCAGATGATCTCAAGGAGGCTGCACGCATAGACGGAGCTTCCGTATGGCAGGAACTCAGATATGTATATATACCGCTTCTTTCATCTGTACACAAATCACTTCTTATGCTTGGTGTAATAGGATCGCTTCAGACATACGCACTGGTAAGTGTAATGACAAACGGAGGACCAAACCATGCATCGGAAATACCCGGAACGTATATATTCCTGACAGGTTTCACACACTCGCAGATGGGATACGCCTGCACGATTGCAGTGGCCATACTGCTGCTGGCACTGATACTTACATTTATTCAGGTTAGATTCCTCGGATCGGGAGATTTTGCAAAGAAAGGAGATGGCAGATAATGAAAAAATCAGGATCAAGATTATCGGACAAGGGGCAGATAGGCTGGATTGCAGTTCTTGTGTTCTGTACAATCTGCACCCTTATTCCGCTGTTATTTGCACTGAGCCTTTCATTTAGAACTCAGAGTTCAATATTCGATCCGGCACTTTTCAATCCGGACATGACAATAGGCAATTATATCAAGGCAATAAGCGATAATCCTACAATAATGAACAACTTTATCGCCAGCCTTACAATTGCACTGGTTTCAACAGTATTTACAGTGCTGTTTTCATCGATGGCAGTATTCGGATTTTCAAGAAAGGGTGTTAAGGGGAAAATTCTTATGTACAACATGATAATGTGTGCACTGATGGTACCTATTTCAGCCCTTGTAATTCCGCTTACACAGATGAACAGTAAAATGGGTCTTCTTGACAACTACTTTGGACTTATACTTCCGTATATCGCACTTAACATACCGTATGCGGTAACAATACTTCAGGGATTCATGAGCGGAATTCCAATTGATCTTGAAGAAGCGGCTACAATAGACGGATGCAGTACACCGGGTCTTTACACAAAGATAGTTATGCCTTTATTAAAGCCGGGTATCGTGGTAGTTGCAATATGGACATTCCTTACATGCTGGAATGAATTCTTCCTTGCGCTTTGTACAATGTCCAAGGACGTGACAAGAACGCTTCCGCTTATAGCTCAGCAGTACAAGGGTGTATACTTTTCGGCACCGGGAATACTGTTCGCAATCCTTATCCTGATAACTATTCCTATGATAGTATTCTATATCATAGTTCAGAAACAGTTTGTAAAAGGTATGACTTCAGGAGCGGTAAAGGGTTAACGGTGTTCATATGAGAATGTTTAACAGCACAGAAAGTGCACTGGATGAAGCGATGAACGGTGTTCTGACGGCAGATCCCGGAAGATGCGAAAGGCTGGAAACCGAATACGGATACGGCATATATCGCAGTAATCTGAAGGAAAACTGCGTAAGAGTCATCCTAAACGGCGGAGGCGGAATAGGCCCCATGTGGGTCGGATGTGCTGCAGAAGGCCTTTCTGACGGGATTGTTCACGGAGAATTCGACAGTGCACCTAATGCATATACTATTTATGAAATGGCAAAGAAGCTTGATGCCGGTAAAGGTGTTCTGCTAATCACAAACAACTATATGGGAGATTATCTGAACAACGATATGGCCTGTGAGCTTCTTGCCTACGACGGTATTGAATCAGAAGTCTGTCTGATAAGTGATGACGCCGGAAGCGCAAGAGGAAGAAGCAGAAGCGAAAGAGGCGGAATGTCCGGAATTCTTCAGGTTGCAAAGGCAGCAGTGAAAGCAGCATCTGAAGGTAAAAGCCTCAAGGAAGTAAAGGCAGTTGCTGACAGGTTTAATGAGAATACGGTATCTGTTACAGCACTTTACGATGATGACGGAAACATCTCATATGGTGCGGGGTTTTCAGGAGAGCCCCCGCTTGTAACAGAAGAATTTACCGGTGCTGATGATTTTGTGAAGCACGGTCTTGAGATTCTGCTCGATGATTTTGAAGATATTCCTGAGAAAATATTCCTGAACATATCACGGATGAGAAACACATGTTATGCAGAATCCATGGTAATATTACAGTCTTCTGTACGGTTCCTTGAGGAAAAGGGTATAAAAGTATGCGGATGCACGGCAGGTTCATACTTTGATGTATTCGAACAGGGAGGATGCATATTCACGGTTACAGCAGTTGACGAGGATATGGAAGCGTACACAGGCAGAGTGTCAGGATATGATTTTACAGTATAGGGGATGAATATGAGAACAGTTGATGTTTCGGTAATGCATGAGATGTTCATCTCTGCAGCAGAATGCATAATAGAGAAGGAGCCATATCTAACCGAGATAGACTCGATTATCGGTGACGGGGACCATGGAACCGGAATGAAAAGAGGTTTTACTGCAGTTAAGGGAATGCTTGAAAGAAATACCTACGACAGTATGCCGGAACTTGCAAAAGCAGTCAGCATAGAGCTGATACGCTCAATGGGCGGTGCTTCGGGCGTTATTTTCGGAACCATGTTCTTCGGCGGGATTTCACGCCTTACGGAAGACAGTAAAGCTGATATTTCGGAACTTGCAGATTACTTCTACGAAGGAGAGAAAGCTATCGAAAAGAGAGGAAAATCTTCTCCGAGACAGAAAACAATGCTGGATGCACTGTATCCTGCAGTCTGTGCTATGAAGGCATATGATGGCGATGACGCGGCCGAATTCTTTGAAGCTGCATGGCGTGCAGCGGCAGCTGGGGCAGAAGAAAGCAGAAACCTCATATCGCGAAAGGGAAGGAGCAGCAATTTCGGAGACGAGTGCATAGGACTTCCTGATCCGGGGGCCGTATCTACAAGTATTCTTTTCGAAGCATTCTACAATACGGTAAAACAGATGAAATGATGAAAGGATAGCATAATGTTAGTAAAGGTAAGCGAAATATTAAAGATGGCAGATGAAGCGAAGACATCTGTAATAGCATTTATCTGCACAGACTATAATATGGCATACTCTGTTGTCAAGGTGGCAGAAAAGGTTCAGAAGCCGGTGATAGTGATGCTTCTGCCGGAACACGTTTATGACAACAACACTATGAATGTGAGCGGATTTGCACACATGGTGAAGGAACTTGCTGCCGGAGTGAAAGTGCCGGTAGGTCTTCATCTTGACCACAGTTACGACTACAGATCAATTATAGAAAGTATCAGGAAGGGCTTCGGATCTGTTATGATTGATGCTTCAGCACTTCCTCTTGATGAAAACATTGCACTCACAAGGAAGGTTGTTGAAACAGCGCACATTTTAGGAGCCGATGTTGAGGCAGAGATAGGCCATGTAGGTCTTGCACAGGATTCAGCACAGGATGTATCCGACTATTATACCAAGGCTGATGCAGCTGCAAGGTTTGTTGAAGAAACAGGATGCGATTCACTCACAATAGCAATCGGAAATGCTCACGGTGAGTATATTACTACTCCTCATCTGGATCTCGAAAGACTTGATGAGATTAACTCTGCAACCGACTGCCCTCTTGTCCTTCACGGCGGCAGTGGTATACCGCATGACCAGCTTGAAATCGCATTTACAAAGGGAATAAACAAGTTCAATGTCGGAACAGAATTCCTCGGAGTATATTTTGATGCCATCGCAGAGTTTGTTCACAAGAACGAAGAGCCGAGACCGCTGAAGATGCTCGAGGTTCCGGAATTTGTTCAGGAACGTCTGCAGACATATCTTGAAGAAAAACTTAAATTATCAAGGTTTTAGTACAGGAGGATACGTTTATGGCTAATATTTCATTTAAAAATGTCGTAAAAACATATGAC
>JAEDDI010000064.1 GCA_016293805.1 Bacillota bacterium
GTTACCTCCACATTCTTTTTTATTTTGAATGTCCGCAAAATCCGTCCTACATCATATGCACACGGCTTATGAATGTACAATAAAAGACATTCCCGTTTGAGAATGCCTTTCATGTGTTCTATTAAGCTCTGAGCATGGCTCCGAGAAAAGAGATGAGTCTTTCACTTTTAGGATTGTTGAATATTTCGTCCGGAGTTCCCTCCTCAACGATTTTGCCGTCTGCCATAAAAACTACTCTGTCTGCAACTTCCTTTGCAAATCCCATCTCGTGAGTAACAACTATCATTGTTGTATGCTCTTCAGCGAGTTTTTTCATAACGTTCAGCACTTCGCCTGTAATTTCAGGATCAAGCGCCGATGTCGGTTCATCAAACAGCATTATGTCGGGGTTCATTGCAAGTGCTCTCGCAATTGCTATTCTCTGCTTTTGTCCTCCTGAAAGGTGTGCAGGGAATGCGTCTCCCTTCTGTTCAAGTCCGACCATCTTAAGAAGATCATCTGCTCTTTTTTCCACTTCTTCTCTGTCTTCCTTCTTCACATTAATCGGAGCATAAGTTATATTCTTTCTGCATGTCATGTGAGGGAACAGATGGAAGTGCTGAAATACCATTCCGGTCTCACCTTTAAGATTTATAGTTCCCGATGTTATCTTGTTAAGACCGTTGATACATCTTAACAGTGTACTCTTTCCGGAGCCTGACGGTCCTATAATTGCAACTATCTCGCCCTTTTCAAGAGAGAAATCAACATTGTCAACTGCTGTGAAATCACCAAACTTCTTTACGATGTTTTTCATTTCCAGAATCTTTTCCATCAGTTATCCTCCTTTGCATCATATCTTTTGAAGTGTGCTTCAACCTTGTTTGCAACGAAGGTGAGCACTGCTGTCATAATAAGGTAGATGACAGCTGCAAAGAAGAACGGAATCATGTTTGTTGTTGCATTCACAGCACTGTTTGTTGCCTTCATAAGTTCTATGATAGGAATTGTTGACGCAAGTGCTGTATCCTTAATGAGTGTTATTGCCTCATTAACAACAGGCGGAAGTATTGCCTTCATGGTCTGTGGAAGGATAATATCAACTGTGGTCTGTTTCTTTGACAGTCCAAGTGCAAATGATGCCTCATACTGTCCTTTGTCTATACTGTTGATTCCGCCTCTGTATATTTCCGCAAAATATGCTCCATAGTTTAATATGAATGTTATAACTACAGTTATATATGCATTCATTGTAATATGAAGCACTATCGGGAAGAAATAGTAGAAGAAGAACAGCTGAAGCAGCAGTGGTGTCCCTCTGAATATCCATACATATATTATGCAGATCCACTTAATCGGAAGGATTCTGCTGTTGGCCCCCAGTGCAACCGGAAGTCCAAGCGGCAGCGATACAGCCAGTGTGGCCACAAATATCAATATTGACATACATGTCCCCTTCAGCATGAAGGGTATATATGTAATTATTACATCTAGCAAAGCATTCTTCTCCTTTAACGGTATTTTCTATCAGTCAAGTTCTTCGAATACAACGATATCCTTGCCGAACCATTTTTCACTGATTTCAGCTGCAGTTCCGTCGTCTATAAGTTCTTTGATTGCAGTGTTTAATGCATCAACAAGAGCTGTGTTGCCCTTAGCGCAGCCTATTACATAGTAGTCATCTCCAAGCGAGTATTCGCATTCCTTCATTGCGCCGTTAAGATTGTTGTTAGTATATTCACCAAGAACCTGGTCGATTACAACAACATCAACTCTGCCTGCCTTAAGATCCATGATTGCTGCATCATAAGTGCTGTATTCCTTGATGTTATCCTTAAAGTTTTCATATTCTTCATTTGCCTGAAGCATTTCAAGCGCAGATGAATCAACCTGTGTTGCAATCTTCAGATCGTTCAGGTCAGCAGCTTCTTTTACTGTTACATCTGAATCAGCAAGAGTCATAACTACAATCTTGTTGTTAAGGTACTTGTTTGTCAGCTGCATGTTTTCCTGTCTTTCAGGAGTAACTGACATACCGTTCCAGATACAGTCAATTGTACCGGCTTCAAGTTCCATTTCCTTAGCATCCCAGTCAATTGGCTTGAATTCCACTTCATATCCCATTTTCTCTGCAACTGCAGTTGCAAGGTCGATGTCAAATCCGATAAGGTTTCCGTCACCGTCTCTGAATCCCATAGGTGCGAATGTATCATCAAGACCTACAACAATCTTGCCTTCAGTTGTTGTCATCGATGTTTCTTCTGAACTTCCGCATCCTGTGAGCGCAAAGCATGTGATTACCATCATAGCTGCCATAACGATAGCAAATATTTTCTTTTTCATTTGAATTCCTCCATATCAGGTCTTTTACTATTTAATGCGTTAAAGCGCATTCATTGTGTTAGTAGTATACTACTTTAGTGTAGTAAAATCAAGTAAAAACATAACATATTGACATTTTACCAAAACAACATGTAGTATTTATTTATTATGGAGGTAATCATGATTAAAACATACATTAAGAATAACCTTGAACCGGTCGATGCAGCATTCAGGAATTCCCTCAGCTACGGCAGGGT